>DATBWY010000204.1:0-4723 GCA_036514555.1 Candidatus Subteraquimicrobiales bacterium | reverse complement strand
CGTTCTAACTATGTGGAATAATGCCAAAACTTTCTGTGCTTTCTCTGATTTTATAAAAAGCTTCTTTTAAATAAAAAGCTTCTTAAATTGGGGACAATAAGGCAGTCATTTACTTACAGGGAGGAGTCTATCAAATTATTTTCATTCCTTGGAAGCAGCACCGAGTTGTTACATCAGGCTCCATCGGTCGTTTACGGCTTGAAATTCTAGAATCTTTCCCCCGGCAAGACGATGGATAGCAAAACCCGCGAACATCACCTTTTTGCCGGTGGGCGCCATACCCTGGAATTCACCCTCGTGGGTACCGCGAATTGTAACCCGAACCACCACTTTATCTTCCTCAGCCAGAAGATCCTCGATAGTGTCGTACATATCCGGGAAACCATCGCGCCAGCCTTTAAGAAATCTTTTAAAGGCTTCCCGGTCCAAAGGTTCCTGGCTCCCAGGAGGATACATCCGGAGATTGGGGGCTAAAATCTCATCAGCGACAGTTAAATTTCCTTGGCTAATAACTTCATCCAAGAAACGGCGAACGACAGCTTTATTCCGCTCGATTGACATTGAATTTCCTCCGGCAAAAGTCCAAATTTATCCACTCCTAAAATCCTCGCCAAAAGTTATACTTTGAGGTGCAATTTTAGTCAGTCTCCAGAAACCCGACCACTTCGCGTAAGAAAAGCTCAGGAGCCGTATACATGGCAGCATGACCCTGGCCGGGCAAGATAGCTACGCGACCGTCTGGCAGTACCCTCGCCACTCCCTCAGCATCACTTCGCTGATAAGCTGGACTTTCACTGCCTACCAGCAAAAGCGTAGGAGCGCGCATATCCTTAAAACGCTTGGGCTGAAAAACGTACTCAGACTCCGCCCGACATTCACGGGGAATGGTTGGAGCATTGGCCACCCGTACCTTCCAGGAAGCATCCCGACGTAACATATCAATCTCTTTCTGCGCCATATTTACAAGCTCGCGTACCATAGTCACGATGACGCCTTCAACATCACCTTTCTTTAGTAAAATCTCCAGCTGCTCGATAAAACCCACAGGATAGATATTCGCCCCCTTGAGGGTCACCCCTTCGTAAAGAATAAGTTTTCGGAGATTAGAGGTGAGCAATGAAGCCTCGATGGCGCAGAGACCGCCGTAGGAATGACCAAGAAGATTCACCGGCTCACCAATTGAATCAACTATTGCAACAATATCCTCGGCTTCGCGCTGAAGGTAGTACGGCTTAGAATCGCCACTTCCCCCACGGCCCCGCCGGTCTACGGCAAAACACTTAAATTTCATCTCCAGCTCCGGGAGAACGAACTTCCAGGTGGTACTGTGGTCCGCAGTAGAACCATGAACCAATACCAATGGCGGCCCCTTGCCGCTCCGCCAAAAGGCAATCGGGGTTCCGTCTTTGGAAATTATTTTCTCCATTGAACCTTTCTACCTCGAACTCTTAGTAAATGTTGGATTCTTAACGGCTTCAGTGGCTGGTAATGTCCGCCACCGACTTCAAGGTACGCGGCTGGATGTCCACGCATAGCTCTTTCATCTTGGCTATAAATTCAGCGAATTCAGGCCGCTCACGCCAGGCCTTAATACTCCCCAAATCCTTCCAGGGACCGAAGGAGATGAATCGTTGTGGCTGTTCCAGATCTTGTAACAGGTGAGCCTCCTCCGCACCAAGTTTCTCAACCACCCACTTTGCTAATTCCTCCCAAGCGGCAACAAAATCGGCCTCTTTACCTGGCTTAACCGTCCAAAGACCTGAAGTGTAAAAATGTTCCAGCTTTTCCATTTTACCTCCTTTTTGGTTGTCATCTTTTTGTTTATCTGATAGCTATTTGGGGCCCGATTTACCGGTTTCGTCTTAAAATCTTAACCGATCTGGAAGCACCGCATCGACACAGAGCCGTAATGAAATCCCTCATAAGTGAAGACTATGTCCTCTTTTTCTTCTTGCAAAGCAATCACGTATATCATTGGTAAGTAATGATCAAGAGTGGGTGCCGCCCAGGCAGCTCCCTCCATGCTCAGATAGTCTATTAACCCTCTATGATTTTTATTTATTAAATTTTCTTTCACTTTTTCGTCGAATTGTAGAGCCCAATCGTAGGGTTGGGCCTCTATGTTGTGAAAATCAAGCATTCCCAGGTTATGAACGATGTTGCCGCTTCCAATAATTAGAACTCCCTTTTTCCTCAATTCAAAAAGTTCCGCCGCTAAATCATAGTGATACTTTAGGGCCTTGGGCCGCCATTCATTAAATGAGAAGTCAAGGCTCATTTCGAACACTGGAATGTCCGCTTCGGGATATATATGTTTTAAAATAGCCCAGGAGGCGTGGTCCAATCCCCAGTTATCGCCGCATTTAACTTTGGTTTTCCTCGCTAAATCGACGACCATCCCTGCGCTACCGGGTGCTCCCGGACTTGGATATTCCATCTCATATAGTTCCTTTGGAAACCCAAAAAAATCGTGAATCGTTTTGGGTCTCTCCATACAAGTGACAAAAGTTCCATAGGTCAACCAGTGAGCCGAAACAACCATGATCGCCTTAGGTTTTGGTAGCTCCCGGCCCAATTTTTTCAAGCTTTTGGTGAAATCATTTCTAAGAATGATATTCAAGGGCGAGCCATGACCGATAAATAAAACCGGCATTTTTTCATTATTGAGTGATTCTTTTTTGTGATTCATGGGCGCGGCCCCTTACACACATTTCCGTACAACTAATCCATTTTAACTGCCGACACCCTACAAATTACGATTGTAAAGTGATGCACGATTCTAAGCAGCCACTTAACCGATAGAGTTTTAAAACAAAACTTCCCCCGAATTATCCAACTCAAAAATCTACTTGAAATTGTATCGCCTCTTCACATAAAAATCTATTTGGAGCTTGGCCGAGGGTGCGATTGTATATTTTAGAGGCTGGTTCGCCGGGGGGGTCCGCATGGGTTTGGCCAGTTTAAATTGGCATTTGTCAGCGCTGCCATCTCGGCCGGCTGGCGAGTTCAATTCGGGGCACAGCGTGATAATTTCTTTCCCAGTTAAGGAGACTTGATCTAACAATTACTCTCTCGCCGTATTTGTCTTTTATCTTGTCTACCGCTCTAGTTAAAACCTGCTCCTTGGGGCACAATAGATCAAATATGGAAATTTGGCGGCCCTCATTATCCTGCCTGAGATTGCTTACACTCACGCCAATCAGAGTAGCCGGATACTTTTTAAAAAGAGATTTCTCTTTGTTTAAAATTCCTCGAGCAACCGGGTAGACGCGGTAAGTAAAGTCGGTAAATCCCTCGAGGCTTTTGCTCCTAGAAATAGAAAAAAGACGAGCCAAACAAAGTCTCAAAGTGACTGTCCTTCCGGTATACCCTTTTTTTCTCATCCTTCTTGTAACTCCCTCGCAAAGTCCTAAAAGAACCTGAGAGAGTTTATTAAAGTCAGAAACACCGCTACCCAAAGCGGAACTGTGCCCAAAGGATTTAATTTCAATTCCTTTGTCCTCCGGTGAAACCGGACTATTATCGATTCCTAAAGCGGCTCTGTGAAGATAGACCCCAACTATTCCAAACCTTTTTCTTAAAGGCTCTTCCGGAAAACTTGCCAGATCCCCAATGGTATTTATGCCTATCCTGTCGAAGTGTCTTTTCATCCGCTTCCCCACTCCCACGATATCATCGACGGGAAGAGGTGCTAAAATTTGAGGCAATTCATCCGGCTTGATTACGGTTATGCCGGCGGGTTTTTTAAATTCTGAAGCCATCTTAGCCACCAGCTTGTTCGGGCCAACTCCGATTGAAGCCGAAAGATTTAAGATTTTCTTAATATCTCTTTGGATGCTTCTTGCGATATCAACCGGCTCTCCAAAGAAGCGCTTGGTGCCGGTGACATCTAGAAACATCTCATCCACCGAAAATATCTCTACTAAGTTAGAGTACCGCTTGCAAATTTCGGTGATTTTCCGGCTGTTAAAAAGGTACTTTTCATAGTTTCCCTGGATGTAGATACCTTTAGGGCAAAGCTTTTTGGCTTCCAAGACCGACATTCCCGATTTTATCCCGAACAGTCTAGCCTCATAGGAAGCGGAGGAAATTACTCCTCTTATGGAGGTGGGATCATCGGTGTGGCAAACTAAAAGAGGTTTTCGCCGGTAAAAAGGGACATCTCGCTGCTCAATAGAGGCAAAATAAGCATCCATATCCAAGTGAATTATATCCCTCGTGCCCTGATTAGCGCGCATCCTTTATCCTTCGTAGTGAATTCTTATAAGTTGCCATTGCATATTTTCCGTATCCAAGCAAACCTCATAGATATCATCGGTCCCGGCTTGAACAGCGTAAAAATAACGGCGGAACTTTCCTTTGGTGTCATGGTAAGCCCCTAAAACCTTATAAATCTGGTGTTTTTTGCCCTGCCAGTAAAAAGCCGAGGGTCGAAGCTTGCCCTTGACAAAACTAGCCAGCACATCAATGGGCTCTTTAATTTCGGTAATCATAATGAATCCCCTATTTTGTTCCGGGTGCCGGGTTCAGAGTTCAGGTGTATAGTTTATGGTTACAGTTTTGAAAATTAAAATTTAAGGTGAGATGTTGTGTCAAACATATGTTCGTATATACGAGCGTACTTCCTTCTAAGCTCGGTGTCAAGATTCAATGTGACGATTCAAAAGTATTGCTTAGCCCCGAAAATTTAAAATAAGGATTTAAAGTGACAGGTCAAATAGCC
>DATBWY010000203.1:0-7164 GCA_036514555.1 Candidatus Subteraquimicrobiales bacterium | reverse complement strand
ATACTGGGCCCGGAAAATAAAGGTCAAATTGAATAAGACTAAAGCGAAGATAATAAACCAGGTGTAGTTAATCTCGATGGGGATGCCAAAAATTTTCGCGATTCGAAAAGAACCAAAGGGAAGCAATTCTTTCGCCTTTCTGCCTCAAGAGGCTCGTTGAAATACCAAACATCCGGAATTCGGAATCCTGATGAGATAAATCCCCGAATTCCACGGTGCGATTTTTCACTTTTCACTTTAAATTTTAATTTTCAAAGATTATTAAGAAATTCGGCCCCATGAATGGGGCAACTACACTTAAAAGCGCACCCTGAACTCTGAACTAGGAACTCTTAACTCTTCCGACTATTGACTATTCACTCCTGACTTCTGACTGGGACTCTTGGCCCTGAATTCGCCTTAGGCCCCGCAGAGAAGATCAGATTTTTCATTCTGACCCTGATCCCGATCCCCATGAGATCCGTCGTCGCCTTGCTCCTCAGGATGAAGGTGGGATTTATAATCCACCTTCAATTATTTAACCGTTTTAGTCAGGAACCTTTCGGTGATTTCTTTGACAATTCTTTCGCCGCCTGAATCCGCGGTTTCCCGCCGGGTATCCACTATAACCTCGGGTGCTAAAGGTTTTTCGTACTCGACCTGAAGGCCGGGTACCGTGGTCGCTTTGCCCTTTCGGGCCAGGGCGTAAATTCCTTTGGGGTCACGCCGGATACACTCTTCCAAAGGACAACTAACGTAAACTTCCAGGAAGTTCTTAATACTCAAACGGGCTTTTTCTCTAAACTTCCTTAAGTTGGCGGTAGCGTCAAATATGACATTGACGCCATTTTCTGAAAGCGACTTCCCAAGATAAGCAAGGACATTGTAAAAGAGCTCCCTCTCATCAAGCCCGTAGGACGAATTAGGCATAAGCTCCCTCCGAAGCATATCCGACTCTAAAATAGTCACTCTTACTCCGGTTTTTTCAAGCTTCTCCCGGACTATTCGGGAAAGAGTAGATTTGCCGGAACCCGGCAACCCCGTGACCCAGACCGCAAAACCACGCCCTCTTTTCACCTGATTCCTCACTTAACTTAAATTTTTCATTCTTAACTTTTTGCTAAATTTCCCGATCACTATCTGCATCCTCAAGTCTCAAAATAGGAATTGACGTTTTTAGGATCAAACTCCTCTTCTTCCAAGACGTTAACTATAAAGTTGAACAGTTTTTTGCGAATTTCACGGGGGAGATTTGGATACCAAACAGGATTGGCAAGCACTAAACCCCGCCAAGCAAAAAAGGGAGCGCAAACCCTTAAGATTTCGCCGTCACCGGTTTTTTCCAGGTAGTTTTTGATGAACTTTAAGAACAGGGTCTCAAAAGGATCTTCCAGCCTCCCTGATCTTTGGAGCGAGAAAAACAGGTAGTTAATGCTCATCGCCGTGAGATCATCGGCTGGTTCGCCCCATTCGCCGCGACTCCGGTCAAGGACCCAAAAGTCCGAACCGTCTTGAAAAAGAACGTTCCAGGGATGAAAATCGCCGTGAACCTGTGAGAGTCGCTCTTTTTTCTCTTTTATTTTCCAGCGCCACTTGACACACTTTATCTCCACATTTAAGAAAAAGTCTCTGCTTACAGAGTCCATGTCGGGCGGATAACCGTCAATAAGCCCCATAATGCATTCACCGTGACCGAGGAGGTCCCTGATTCTTCGACTATAAAGAGAGGGGTCGTCCTTTTTAACCCGGTGAATCTTCGCGAGGTAATCACTTAGAGCAAGAACCCGCTCGTGGTCCTCTTTTTGGAGCTTGCCCTCGGATTTAATCCGTTCAAGATCCTCATAATATTCTCTTCCCTCAACGTATTTGTCCAGGAGAAAAAACTCCTTGGCCCTTCCGACCGAGGCAACTGATTCATCGTTCAAAAAAACGCCCACGTCAAGGGAAGGAACGTGTTTAGGCAGTCGGTTGAAGGTGGAATGAGCGAGAAGCATAGACGACGCTCTATCGGCCAGATTTTCGTGGCCAAAACCTCCCGGCCTCATGGTGTGAAGAACAATTTTTTCTCGCTTCCCCTCCCGCTCAATTTCGATCAAAAGTGGTTGTCCGTAACCAAAACCTTTTAATTCATCTCGGGCGCTAAAATCGGTTAGCCCGTCAACCGAGATTACCTCAACCTTATCCCCGTAAAGAGAGGAAAAATAATCCTTAAGGGCCGCTATTTTAACCACCAAGCCTCCGATCTGATTTGGGGTTCCTGATCCCCGATTCCGGGTCCCGCCGTACAGTCAAAATCTCGCTCCCTCTAGAGCCTTGGAACAAATGCATTCTCTGTTGGTTGGAAGTTTGGGAATCAGGTTAAATATGAGTTTGCGCACTTTTTCGTTGTTTTCGTTGAAAATTTTGACTACTTCTTCCAGGGTTACCGGCTCAATTTCTTCGTTGCTCTCAAGACCCACATCGTAATCGGTAATCAAAGAGATGTTTACATAGCACATCTCCTGCTCCCGGGCTAAAATAGCTTCCGGATATTGAGTCATGTTAATTACCTCCCAGCCGTGCGAGGAAAACCACTTGCTCTCCGAACGGGTGGAAAAACGAGGCCCCTGGATAACAACCACAGTGCCTCGATCATGGACCGGTATTTCAAGCTTATTCGCGGTTTCAACGGCCATCTTTCTGATGGTGGGACAGTAAGGATCGGCCCCGGCGATATGAGTGGCGAGGGGACCGTTATAAAAGGTGTCCATTCTCCCGTGGGTGCGATCCACAAACTGATCACAGATAACGAAATCTCCCGGTTTTACTCTCGGTTGCAGGCTTCCCGCAGCCGCGGGCCCTAGAATTTGAGTAACTCCGAGCTTCTTGAAGGCAAAAACATTGGCCAAGTAGTTTATGGTGTGGGGAGGATACTGGTGATCCTGGCCATGACGGGGCAAGAAAGCAACTTTTCTCCCTTCAACCTCGCCTAAGGCAATCTTGGCACTAGGAGCCCCATAAGGAGTCTCCACGCTTATCTCCTCAACCTTGTCTAAAAAAGAGTAAAATCCGGAACCTCCAAAGATTCCAATTTCCGCCTGATGACCCATGTTGATCTCCTCTTACTCCATTTTACATTTATCTCAAGATTCTCAAAGCTCAAAGCCAATCTTCTCGGTATCCTGGCTCAATATTGATTTTTTAAAAAGTTTTCCGTAAGGAACAGACCGTTTTTATAATACTATAGATATCCTCAAAGTTTCCAAAAATCTTTATGGATTTGCTTAATCAAGTTTAAATTTTCACTCGCTTGGGTTATAGATAGTTTTTTTTCCGGGCCAGGAAAAGGGTCAGAAGGGTGAAGACCGAATCTACCAAGCTCATTTATGGTGGCTAAGACGCTAAAGGGTAAAGCTTCGAGATTGTAGCCGCCCTCCAACGCTAAGAGAATCCGGCCCTGGCAAAGATTTTCCGCCATTTCCACAGCTTTGGCGGCCATCTGGGCGTAGCCATCAACGGTTAATCTGAGACCCGTTAAGGGATCGGCAAAATGTCCGTCAAATCCGGCGGCTACCAGCATTAGCTCCGGTTTAAATTGGCCGCTTATAACCGAAATTATCTCCTCGAAGGCCTGCAAATACTCGTTGTCGCCGGCTCCGGCCGGAAAAGGGAGATTAATCGTAAAACCCTCTCCTCGGCCTTGCCCAATCTCCCAGACGTTACCGGTCCCCGGATAAAGAGGAGATTGATGAGTTGAGATATATAGGACCGAAGGGTCCTCATAGAAAATATCCTGGAGCCCGTTGCCGTGGTGGGCGTCCCAGTCAATAATGAGAATTTTAGAAATCTTGTGAACTCTTTGGGCGTACCTTGCCCCAATAGCTACGTTGTTAAAAAGGCAAAACCCCATTCCCTGAGCGGCCGTGGCGTGGTGTCCCGGCGGCCGAATTAAACAGAAGGCGTTCTCAAGATTGGAGGTTAAGATCTCATCCACGGCTTTGATCACTCCGCCCGCGGCCAAGGAGGCCGCCTCGAACGAATGGGGAGAAACCGGAGTATCTGGAAAATAGCCGCTTTGAGCGGCGAGATCTTTTACTCTTTGGATATAGTCCCGGGGGTGAACCCACTCGATTTGGTCGGAAGAGGCAGGAGCCGGGGTCAGTAGCTCCATTTTTGAGAGGACGGCCTCTTCCTTTAGCAGCTCAAGGCAAACTTTAAGACGAGCTGGTTGTTCTGGATGAGAGGGACCAGTTTCGTGCTTAAGCATTGCTTCGTGGTAGACTAATCCAGTGCGCCCGGTTGGTCCGAGCGGTGGCCTAAGAGACAATTCTTCCCTTTCTAATCTTTATTCCTTTCAAGTAACTACCGTTCTATTCTCCCAAAATTTTTACGAGAACCTTGCGGGAGCGGGGTCCGTCAAGTTCGGCGAAAAAAACGCTTTGCCAGGTACCTAGGAGCAGTTTTCCTTGACTAATGTGCAAGTTTAAGTCTGCGCCCAAAAAAGCGCCGACCAAATGAGCCGACGCGTTATCATCGATCTGGTTATGCTCGTAGGGGGCGTCCCAGGGCACTAGATCCTTCAGGGCCTTTTCAAAATCGCGGACCAGACGAGATTCGTCTTCATTTATGATCAAAGCGGCCGTGGTGTGGGGATTAAAAATTACCATTATTCCCTCTTTGACGCCGCTTTCATCAAGCGCCCGCGAAAGAGAAGCCGAGATGTTTACGAGCTCAATTGGTTTTTTGCTTTCGAGAGAAACTCGTTTTTCAAAAGATTTCAAGTTTATCCCCCTAGTTTGAATCTAAAGTTTTCCCGAGTTTAGAGTTCTAGTGTCGATTAATGAATGAAAAATCAAAATTTCACTTACTTAAAAAAGTTGTACTCAAAATGTAGTTGCCCCGCAGCTGCGGGGCTAATGTAGCCCAATGAATTGGGCAACTACACCGGAAAGTCATTTAGAGTCATTTTTCACAGTCTTAGTTTAGAGTTCCGGACTTTTCGTGTTCCGTGGTCAGATCAGTTCTCTTGCCAAAAAAACCAGGCAGATGCTGAAAATGGCCTCAAGCGCTCCCCCAATAACCTGGGCCAGCGTGTGGCGTTTGCGGTAGATTCGGGCCCACCCAACAACCGGTAGAAGCAAAAACAAGGGGGCGGCGGAAAAGCCAAATATTAAAAAAGCGGCCGTAAGAGCCCCGGCCACGCCGGCCAGATGAGCGCTAATCTTCCAGTAAAGTGTGACAAAGGTAATGCTTATTCCCAAAAAAATAAAAGAAAGGGCCAGGGTGATAAGCAAACGCGGCGCCCCGAAGAAAAGGAGGAAGTAGGTGCCTAAAAGACCACTAAAAAGTGTGGTCAGAAAGGGAAAGGGCCGCTCCAGTCGGTGAGCAAGATGAACATCGGTCACTTCACCCCTTTGACGAAGAATCAGGATGGCTCCGAGCGGGACCAAAACCGCAAAAATTAAAGAAATTAGAAGCCATTCCAAAGATTTAAAAACACTTGGTGAAGCTTTCTGAGTAACAACGAAAGCTAAGGGTATAGCGACAATAAAAGGACTCAAAATTGCCGATATCAACCAGGACAAAAAACTTAAGATTCCTCGGTACAAAGTGAACTCTCTAAACATTACTCCCCTTTCGGACGGAGACCGACATCATTTAGTTTTTTTATTTTCGAGAAAGTTTTTTAAGCCGTCAAAGATGGCTATGGCTACTTTTTGGCGGAAATTTTCCTCTCGAAGAAGGTCTTTCTCCTGGGAGTTGGTTACATAAGCGGGAACCACCAAAACCGCCGGCATTTTAGTCTTCTTTAAGAGAGGAAGGCTAGCACCGCGGCTGCCTAGATCTTTTCTCCTAAGAAGTGTAACCATTTCCTGCTGGATGCTTCCGGCCAGTCTTCGGCCAACTTCGGAAAGCTTTCTTTTGCTCGCAAAATAATAGGTTGTGCTGCCCGATTCATCCGGATGAGACGAGCTGTTTAGGCCGACGCTCACAAAAATGTGGGCTTTGTTCCGGTTGGCAAAACGAGCCCGTTCATCGATGCTTTTGGGCCTGGCCCCGGTAAAAGCGTACATGGGAGCTCCCCCTAGAATCTCCAAGAGATTTCCCAGTCTTAAGGCTACGTCCCGGCAAGGATCGTCTTTTGGCTCTTCCGAAGATTGAGAGACTAAAAATTTAGCGGCGGGCCCCGCTTTCAACGGTTCGAAATCAATAGCTATTTTTTTACCCTTCAAGATCGAGATGGAAGAGGGCTGCTGTTTTTGAGGATAATCGACCGACGAGTTGCTCTCCAAAATTCTTTGCAAACTATTAAAGGCCCTTAAGGTCTCGGGGCCAACTATTCCATCCCTAATTATACCAATGTTTTTCTGAAAAGCCCTGACGGCTTGCTCGGTATCCGGGCCGAAAATGGCGTCTTCAACCCCGACCGGAAATCCCAGGGTATTTAGCCAGCGCTGGACCCTTTTTACATCGTCCCCCTTCAGAAAGGGGGTCTTGAGATAAAGAAGACGCTCCCCTAAATTATAGGTGGTCTCCAGGAGGTGTCGCCAGGTCTCCTCGGCCACCTCTCCGGTGGGGTCGAGCCCCCGATCTTGCTGAAAGTTCTTGACCGCCTGCTTGGTGCGCTCTCCAAAAATGCCGTCTACTCCCACCGGACCAAGGCTATAGCCCAATTTTTTTAAACGAGCCTGGACGTCTTGAACTTCCTTTTTATGGTCTCCTTTTTTGATGACTTCCATGGGTCCCTTTTTCTGGTTCACAAGGAACGGAACTATTTTGAATCGGGTTTTTTGTCAAAGTGATCTTTAACCATATCCATTGAGTGAGGTGTTCCAAAGATGGTTGTGATTTCTTTTCAACCTCATATATTATAAATATTATAAGAATTCTATTAATCGAGCTACCGAAAAAGCGGCCTTAAGAGTCTCGATTTTCTCTGCCTAAAAATCGGTGGATGTGGTGGACATTGACTGTTCACTGTTCACTGTGTACAGTTCACGGCTAAGCTACAGGCTTCGGGCCGCAAGTCGCAGGCTGGAAAATCTGTTCAGGGAATTCAAGGAACTCGAGGAAGAGGGGGAAAGCACGGACATAAAGTAAGAAACTAATACCTGTGTTATCCTTGAAATCCTTGTCATCCTTGCGATCCTTGAAATGCCCTACTCCAGCTGGCTAAACTGATACACCGCCAAAGAAATCATAACA
>DATBWY010000202.1:0-2655 GCA_036514555.1 Candidatus Subteraquimicrobiales bacterium | reverse complement strand
TGAATCGAGGGGTTGGTGGTTAACCTGCTTGGATTTCCGGTGGAAAGATTATAAAGATAGATATCAATATTGTTACTGCTAGCATCCTGATAAACTACCCTTTCTCCATCGATATCGGGATATAAGGCTCCCGGGCTTGAGGTAACAATTTTGGTTTCCTTGGTTGAAAGATCATAAAGATATATTCCTAAGTTTCTTACATAAACGACAAAGGCTTGGTAAACTATTTTATCTCCGGAGATGGCCGGATATTCCTGACTGGCGATGCCGGTGATGTTTGTTTCGGGACCGGAAGGAAAGGGATAAGTCCAGACATCAATATTGTTATTAGTATCCGGATCATTAAAGGGATTACGGTAATCTTGCCAAGCAACTGCTCCATCGGAAACAACCGGATAGTTTTGCACCGAAGGATCCGTGGTTATCTGCTTTTCAGCAGCAAAACCAACCGGAGGAATCGCTAAGGCGAGAAGAGCCAGCAGGATGTATATTAAAAGCAAGGCCTTGGGCAAGGTCCTTGCCTTTTTAATATCCATTATTTTTGGTCCTCTTCTGGATCAAAAAATATCTATATCTATTGTATTTTGAAGCGCGATATAGGTCAATACTAATTCACCATAAGTAGTTGCTAAAATTGAGTGACCCGAGGATAATCCTGGCTGTAAATTATCGAGCGCAAGCTATTTGTTGCTGATTTTCTCACCTTTGCCCGTGATTTCTTCAACGATCTTTCCGTCAAGCATCTTTACAACCCGCTCCGAGCGCTTGGCGATCTCTTCCTCGTGAGTGATAACAACGAGGGTTTTCTTTTCTTTGCGCCAAATCTCTATTAAAAGATCCATGATCCTTTCGCTGCTTTTGGAGTCTAAACTGCCGGTAGGCTCATCGGCTAAGATAATTTCGGGTGAGTTTGCCAAAGCTCTGGCGATGGCGACCCGTTGACGCTCCCCTCCTGACAACTGGCTGGGGTAGCTACCGGTTCTTTGGCTTAATCCCACCATTTTCAGGATCTCAAGTGCCCTTTGCCAGCGCTCCCGGGACCCAAGCCTGCTTTCGTACATTGGCGCTATCACGTTCTCGAGAGCACTCTGCGTTGGCAACAAATTATGGAGTTGAAAAACAAATCCAATCGTTTTTGAACGATAATCGGTAAGATCGCGCTTCTTGGTGATGTCTTCCCCGTTGACCAAAATCGTCCCGGAATCGGGCTTTTCAAGCCCGCCCATCATGTTAAGAAGGGTGGACTTGCCGCTACCGGAGGGGCCCATTATGGAGACATACTCTCCCTTTCCGACCTTAAGATTGAGGCCATCTAGAGCCCTAATACGCCCCGAGTCAAAACTTTTTTGGATATCTTTAATCTCGATTAAATTATTCATAGCGCAAGGCGACCGCCGGAGAAAATCTGGTGGCCCGGAAAGCGGGATAAAAACCGCCAACCAGGCTGACTAAAATCCCCACCACAATAGCGTTAACAAAAACTTGTGGTGAATAGTCAGGCCTAAAGAAACTCTGGGCCACCGGAAAGGTCATAATGTACTGAATGACCAGCAAGCCAAGGATTGTCCCGATAATGATCGAGAGAATACCCAACAACAATGACTCGCCGAGAATCATTGAAAGGACGCGCCTCCTCTTCCAGCCAATGGCCCTTAAAATACCAATCTCTCGGGTTCGCTCGAAAACACTCATCATAATGGTGTTCATCACGCCAATCCCGCCAATTACCACGGCCAGGATGGAGATGGCGGAACTCAAAAAATCGATAATAGTAAGGCCTTGATCAACCGAGGAGTAATCTTCAACCGAAACCAGAGTCACCAACTGGTTACCGAATTTTTCCTCAAAGTCGTCGGCGAATTTTTCAATGTCTTTTACATGATCGGTTACCTTCACTAAAACCATGGTGACCTGGCCCTTCTTTTTTTCCATCGCCTGTAATTTTTTAAGCGAAACAATCGCTCCGCCGTCTTGCATGGGGTTCCCGGTCTGAAAAATACCGACAATTTTAAAAGAACGCTCCTTAACAGGTAATTTATCCCCTACTTTTAATTTCATGTTTTCGGCGGCTATTTTCCCGATAACGATTTCGTTCTTCGATTCCCTAAAGGTTCTCCCTTTTGTTAAATCAACTCCGAGCAAACCGGTTTCTTTACTTTTTATTCCGTACAAAATGAAGAAGGGGTTTTGTTGGGTCTGGGCAAACCCAAACAAAACTCCCACCGCTTCCTTTATGCCTTCCGTGTCCCTCATCTTTTCCAGCTGTTTCTCAGTGATTTTGCTAAATGCGAAGTCCGCCACTTTAGCCTCGGCCACGCTGAAGTCAGCCTCACCCGTTTTGATGGTTTTCTCAAGAGTTTGTTTTAGGCCACCTGTAAGAATACCAAGCGTCACAATGGTGCCAATTCCAAGGCTTATACCGAGAACTGTTAAGATCGTCCGCCACTTTTGACGAAAAATGTTTTTAAAAATTAGTTTTAGGAAAGCCACAGCTTGCTCCAAGATAGTTTAAGTTTAACTAGTCTTGGCGTCTTTCAATTTCTGCATTAACGCTTAATTGAGGTGACCAATGAGATAAAACGACGTATTCGATTTTACTCGTTTTTTGCCACAGTCAAAGTTCTGGTTCTACTTTAAGGCCGATTTGAACCATAT
>DATBWY010000201.1:0-2635 GCA_036514555.1 Candidatus Subteraquimicrobiales bacterium | reverse complement strand
GTGGCATCAATCACGTGGGCGCCCGAAGAATCCAGGCCCTTTCCAACAAGCGCGATCTTCGAGTTTTCGATCAAAACGTCTAAAACATCGTCGACCTTGTTGGCGGGGTCTATGACCCGCCCCCTTTTTATTAAAATCTTGGTCACTTTTTACTCCTGATCAGCTATGCTAAATTTCCCCTCCACCGATAAGCAAATAAAGCACCGCCATTCTCACCGCTATTCCGTTAGTCACCTGTTCGGTGACGGCTACCTGAGAAAGATCCGCTACCTCGGAGGATATTTCGATTCCCCGATTCATTGGCCCGGGGTGCATTATCATAACCTTGTCCTTCATTAATTTGAGTCTTCTCATGTCAACGCCGTACAAGTTGGTATATTCCCTAAGGGAGGGAAATTGGAGCCCGTTTTGGCGTTCTAATTGGAGTCTCAAGAGATAGACAACATCCACATCCCTTAGAACACTCTCAAAACTGTAATCAACGCTCGCCCCCAGAGATTCGATGTTTAGGGGAATCAGAGTCGGCGGGCCAACCAAGGTGACTTCGGCACCCATTTTGGTGAGGCCCAAAATGTTTGAGCGAGCCACTCTGCTATGGGCAACATCACCGACGATGGCTACCTTCAGGCCGGCGATTTTCCCCATTCTCTCTCTTATGGTGTACAAATCGACCAGGGCCTGGGTGGGATGCTCGTGAGCCCCATCGCCGGCGTTAACCACCGGACAGTTAATTATCTTTGTCAAAAAGTAGGGCGCTCCCGCCGCCGAATGCCTGATAACAACTAAATCCGCCCCTAAGGCCTGTATGGTTTTGGCGGTGTCTTTTAGAGATTCACCTTTAGCGACGGCACTTGTTTCAGCCGAGATGTTGATAACATCAGCGCTCAGCCTCTTAGCGGCTAACTCAAAGGAGGTCCGGGTTCTCGTGCTAGGCTCCAGAAAGAAATTGGCGATGGTTCGACCTCTTAGAGTCGGCACTTTTTTTATTGAACGTTTAGAAACTTCCTTGAAAGATCGGGTGGTATCGAGAATATGTTCAATTTCTTCACTTGTTAATTCGTTTATGCCTAAAAGGTTTCGCTTTACTTTGAGCATTTTTTCTCCGTCACTCCGCAATTTCTGCTTCATGATTTCTCACTCGACAATTTTTTCTAATACCACCGAATCCATACCGTCCTCTTCTTCCAAATTAACCCGAACTTTCTCCACGCTAGAAGTAGGAACATTTTTTCCTACAAAATCTGCCCGGATGGGAAGTTCTCGATGGCCTCTATCAACCATCACCGCCAGTTGGATGCTGGAGGGACGACCAAAATCAATCAGAGCATCCATGGCCGCCCTTATGGTTCTTCCGGTGTGCAAGACATCGTCTACCAAGACTATTCCTTTAGAGGTGACATCGAAGGGAAGATTGGTAGTGGCTACTTCCGGCTGGGGACGCGTTCCGATGTCATCGCGGTAGAACGCGATATCTAGAGTTCCTACCGGAAGCTCAACTCCCTCAATCTCCTTTATTTTTTCGGCCAGTCTTTTCGCTAAGTGGACCCCCCGGCTCCGGATGCCCACCATAACCAACTTTTGAGCTCCCTTGTTCGCTTCCACAATTTCGTGGGCAATCCTCGTCAGGGTCCGGTTAACTTGAGTTTTGTCCATAATGTTTGATTTTTCTTTAAGAGTCATAACGCTCACTCACTTAAAATAACCCATAAAAAAACCTTCTTGCGGCAAGGCAAGAAGGTCCTCGATCTCCTTTGTGAGATTCTTCCCCCGCCAAGGCGGGGTCAAGAATGACCCTAGGGAATTACGCCCCAGGCTCAACTATTCAGCTGTTTTGGATCCTTGCTAGCCTCACCGGACTAGCCTTAAAGGCTAACTTATCCTACCAAAATTTTTTGATAAAAGTCAACAATTCCTTGCGGCTAATTTTTCTCTACCTGTTTCCTGGGTTTCTGAGATTAGGAGTAGCTGATCATTGCATTTTACAGTTAAATCGGAAAAAGGTCAGGAAAATTATGGAGCCCCACGGGCAGCCCGTGGTACCGAAGATACGCCCTTGTTGGGGCGAACCCCGTACCATTACGGTACAGGGCGAACATCCCGTACCACCCCGCAAAAGCGGGGTTGGTACTGGGATAGAATTTGAGCTTCCATGTCCAATAATTTCCGAAAAAACCAAGGTTTTTCAAATTCATCAACACAAAAAGGGGTTAGATACCTTGACATTGTGGTTTAAACAACGTAAGTTAGTGCCCACAACTGAATATTGGGAGCGAACAACTAATTAAGACCTAAATCGAGCTAAAATTAACCCATTATCTTAAGTTTTCTTCGAAATAATACCTGCCGAAATCTACGCAATTAATCTTCCTTGCAAATTCTTCTTTAGTTAATTGTGGGAGCGTTGATCCTTAGATCTTATTTGGGCGCTTGGTTTAGGGGGAGCGAATAGCGAAACCGACCCTTTTATTCGGGTTGGTTTTTTGTTTTTTATGGCTCGTGAACACACATCGGGGTCTGATGCTCCACCAGGACTCTCATAATTGAGGGTCTGACCCCCGAGGGACTTGTAGCTGCGGGGCTTGCCCCCGCCAAAAGTAAGGATTGAAGGAAATGCAAAAGGCTTCGTCTTTACAAG
>DATBWY010000200.1:0-4008 GCA_036514555.1 Candidatus Subteraquimicrobiales bacterium | reverse complement strand
GGCTGAGCTCACCGACTCCAAGTATACCGAGCTCGAGCTCACCGAGGATTACGAGGTTCTCCTGTACGATCAGGGCCAAAAGTTTCCCCTTGATAGGTTCTCGGGCGGAGAAAAGGATCTGGTTAATTTGTGCTTGAGACTTGCCATCTCGGAGCTTATGACCGAAACCTCTCGCTCCGACTTCGGATTCATTGTTTTGGACGAGATCTTTGGTAGTCAGGACCCTTTAAGAAAGACAAACATAATGCGGGCGCTGGCAAAACTTTCTTCTAGATTCCGGCAGATTTTTTTAATCACCCATGTTGAAGAGGTAAAGGACTCGATGGAATACGTCGTTTCAGTCTCGGAGGATGAGTCGGGGGTAAGCCACCTCACGTTGGAATGAATTGGAATTGTAGTTCAGAGTTCAGAGTTCAGGGTTAAGGATTTAAATGGGTTGCACGTCGCAAGTCACAAGTCGCACGTTTAATGCTTTTCCGCTTAGCATTAAAAATAAAAGCTTGGAGCGTGGAACGTGAGACGCTTTTGGGATTTGGGATTTAAAGGTGAGAGGCGAGATGCCCAAGTGTTAGATTTTGGAGGATCGTCGGATATAAGAAGAGCAAGTTTTCTCGAGGCGATGTACATCGCTGGGGTCCTCAACCGGACTCAAATTTAAGTTGCAGCGGCCCGAAAAATGCCGGCAATCTAGACATCCGGACCAGCTAATAGCCCAGGTTGAACCCTCTAAATGAGATAGATACTGCTCGAAATGGTCTGGCAAGAGATCTTGGAATTTTTCCCTAGCCTCAATCAAGCTATCAAAATCCGCCATGGAAAGCTCAGAAAAAAGACAGAGATGAGCCAGAAGCTCCAAACGGACCTCTGATTGCGTTTCGTGGGGTTCGTTTTCTAATTTCTGAGCGACGGTATCTATTTTTTTCTCCAAAAAATTAAGCTGGTTGGCTAGAGGACCCGATTTTGTCAAACCCTGCTGTATTTTTCGGATCATTATTAGGCTGTCCGCCAATTCTTTTTTTACGTCCATTTTTTCTCGCTTCAATTATTTGACACCATTTTTTCATTTCCTCTTAACAAATCTTTGAGCGTAGAGACCCTGTTTTTACCCTGTTTTTTCGATAGATACATTGCTTTGTCGGTCTTATCAATCAGTTCTTTCTTGTCCCTAGTATCATCCGGATAGGTGGCTACTCCTAAGCTTATGGTAATTTTTTTTCCGGGTTGGGTCTCCTCGTGGGGAAAGGCCGTTTTCTCGACGGCTTGGCGAATCTTTTGGGCCACTTGAAGAGCGTCTGCTCCGTCGGTTTCCGGCAGAATTATTATGAACTCTTCGCCTCCGTAGCGCGCCACAATATCGACTTCTCGGGTCGCTCTCCTTATTGTACCCACAATCTTCTTTAAGATAAAGTTTCCTTGGAGATGACCGTGGCGATCATTATAGTTTTTGAAATTATCAATGTCCGCGATTATCAAAGAGAGGGGATGGCTGTATCTCTCGGCCCTCTTCAGCTCCTCTTCCAGCCTCTCCTGAAAGTAGCGATAGTTAAAGACTCCCGTGAGTCCATCGGTAATGGCTAGTCTCTGGGTTTTGTCCAAGAGTTGGGCTTTCATAATGGCAATGGTTGCCTGGTTAGCTAGGAGCGAGAATACCGATACTTCATCAGAGGTAAAATCGCGTGGCATGAAATCGTCCACAAAAAGCACCCCAACCGTCTTTCCCTCCCACCTTAAAGGTACGGCCATAAGCGATTTAATGCTTTCCCTTATCATAACGGGATTATCGCAGGCCTGATTTTGGGTGACATCGGAAATAACCAATGGTGAATTGCGGGCCAGAATTTGACCGGTTAGTCCTCCCTTTCTCAGCTTCCATTTCGACTTTTTAGCAAAGTGTGGTGAAAAACCTAAAGAGACCGCAAGGGAGAATTCCTCCTTTTTTTCGTCGTAAAGAGCAAGACTTCCGGCGGGTGCATTTATCACTCTCAAGGCGCTTTCCAAGATTACGCTTAAAACGTCCTTTGTTTCCCGAGCCGAAGTTAGAAGGAGACCGATCTCATAGAGTACTTGATGCTCCTGAAGGCTTTCTCTGGTTTCGTTAAAGAGTTTTGCTCCCTGAATGAGCACTGCTATTTCATTGGCCAAGATGGTCGATAAAATTTGTTTTTGGGTTAGCGGCTTTGGCGAAAGCGAGCGGATATCCAAGACTCCGACCACGCGGCCATCGACAATTAGCGGAAGTATCAGGAAAGAACTGGTCTTCCTTTGCCACAGGGGAAGATCATAGATGGAGGGCTCCTTTACTTCTTCCAGAAAACTTTCTTTGGTCTCAACGGCCTTTCCCAAAAAGCCCTCTCCCAACTTTACCTTACGGCCTAAGTTCTTTTTGCTTACTCCCTTGGCGGCCTTAAGAACAATTTCTCTTCTCTCCGCGTCCACGAGATAAAGGGCGCAAAAATCTACCTCGGCAAACTCCGCGATTGTATTGACGATTTCGCCGAGAGCCTGATCAAAATTGGGCAGGCTCCTTACGATTCTGGCAATTCTCTTCAGGGCGCGTACTCTTTGGGCGTTCTCTAATGGGACCACCGTTTATCATCCTTTATTGGCGTTATCGTAGTTGCCTTTTAAAAAATTCGCCAAACCGTGAGTTACTTTAGAAGAAAATATATCTGATTTCTCCCCTTCTGTTTGGCTTGAGCAAGCAAATTTTCGAGCAAATCTATCAGCTCTTCCTGACTTTGGGCTTCATGCGGAAAACTGACCACTCCCCCAGAAATCGTGATTTTACCTCCGGGCTGACTCTCCTGGCCCGAAAAGGAGCTTTCTTCGACGATTTTTCGCAAGCGTTCGGCAACGATCGTCGCGTCCATCTTGTCTGTTTCGGGAAAAGCAACTACTAGTTCCTCGCCGCCAAAACGAGCCCAAACATCTACATCCCGGGTACTTTTGGTCAATATTTCAGTGATCTTTTTTAGCAGGAGATCCCCGTTGGGAGCACCGTAGGTCTCGTTATACTGACGGAAATTATCGATATCAAAAAGGGCCAGGGCTAAAGGACGCCCGTAACGTTTTGCCCGACTGAGCTCTCCCGATAAACGCTGTTGAAAATAACGGTTTGTGAAAAGTCCGGTTAGCCCATCGGTCAAAGAAATATCTTCGAGTTTTTCGTCTAACTGACTAATTTGCTCCGTGTAGCTCTTGAGTTTCGTCTCCACATGACGCTCATAGACCTGGGAAATCTCATAAAGACTGCTGTTCACCGATGAATCTAAATCCTCCAAGGCCTGGAGCAAGCCATTGATTTCCGTTTTATACTCTTTTTTTACAAAGGGCCAAAGAACTTCTTTAAAGGTTAAAAAACTTTTTTGAATTTCACTCAGGTTAAAATCGGGGGAACCTCTGAGAGTTGATATTCTTTCGATAAAGTTGCGCACCTGGGCGTACTTACCCTCTTTTATGGCCGACAAATAGGCTTCGTATCCTTTAGCCCAGGTGGATTTGAGCTTTTCGGGAGACTGGCGGGAAAAACTGGTTTTTCCTAAGCGCTTAAGCTTCTTTGCCCAGGAGTCAATTATTTTCGCTCGGTTCTCTTCCAAAATCTTGCTTAGTCCGTCATTCATTTTAAAAACCCCCTCGATAACGAAGCTTCGTGGGTTTACTCACCCTCATCTAATCAGAGCCTCCGCGATCTGGACTGCGTTTAAAGCAGCGCCCTTTCGAAGATTATCGGCGACGATCCAAAGATTTAGCCCATTCACTAAAGAATTATCCTCCCTAATGCGACCGACCAGACAAAAATCGCTCCCTGCCGCGTTAATCGGGAGAGGATACAGGGAGGATTTTGGGTCGTCAAGAACTTGGACCCCTGGGGCGTTCTCCAAAATTTGACGGGCCTTGGAGGATGTAATCTTTTCTTCCGTTTCGACGTTAACCGCCTCCGAATGGGCCACCAAAACGGGCACTCTAACCGCAGTCGCCGTTATTCTCATTTCCGGCGCCCCCAGGATT
>DATBWY010000199.1:0-4244 GCA_036514555.1 Candidatus Subteraquimicrobiales bacterium | reverse complement strand
GGCGCCGGGGTCGCGCCCTCCCGAATAAACAAAGTAATCGGAGTGGCTAAAGCTTATACCACTCGGGTTGGCTCGGGCCCTTTCCCCACCGAAGAAAAAGGGGACGTTTGCGACACTTTACGGGAAAAGGGTGTGGAATTTGGAACAACCACGGGGCGGGCCCGCCGTTGTGGCTGGTTTGATGCCATTCTTCTAAAGTACGCCGTTCTTGTAAACGGCATAACCTCTTTGGCTTTAACTAAATTAGATGTTTTATCCGAGTTTGAGAAGGTGAAAGTGGGCACAGGATACCGGCTAGGAGATACCTATTTTGATCGTTTTCCGCCTCACCAAAGCTTTTTTCACAAGTGTGTGCCGGTCTTTGAAGAATTTGAGGGTTGGCAGGCTGACATAAGCCATGTTTCTAGATATAATGAGCTTCCCTCGCAAGCGAGGAATTTTGTCGAAAAAATAGAAGAAATAGCCGGAGTACCCGTGGAGATAATCTCGGTTGGGCCGGAGCGGAATCAAACAATAGTAAGGGATAAAATTCTTAGTTCGTGACCGGTTTTCGGCCCCAAAACTTAAAGTCAAAAATTTTCCTTGGGTTTTATTGGAAAGAGAATTTTCATGCATCATTATAATTCCTTAGAGGGGTGAGGTCTCGTGAAAATTTTGGTGATAGGAAGCGGTGGCAGGGAACACGCCTTAGCCTGGAAAATTTCCCAGAGTCCTTTGGTGAAAAAAATTTATTGCGCTCCGGGCAATGCCGGCATAATTGAGCTAGCCGAGTGCGTCGACTTGAACCCCAATAATCTTAAATCCCTGGCAGAGTTTGCCCAAGAAAAAAAAGTTGATTTAACAGTAGTAGGACCCGAGGCGCCCCTTGTTGACGGTGTAGTCAATGAGTTCGAATCCCGGGATCTTAAAATCTTTGGTCCTCGTCAAGAGGCCGCCCAGATTGAGGGAAGCAAAATTTTTGCCAAAGAGATTATGAAAAAGTGCGGCGTTCCCACTGGGTGGGCAAAAAGCTTCAACGATTACGGGGAGGCCAAAAAGTACGCAGAATCTCAGAGGACACCCTTCGTAGTTAAAGCCGATGGTTTAGCGGCCGGAAAAGGAGTGGTGGTCTGCTTCGATGAGGAAACGGCCCTCAAGGCCCTAGAAGACTGCTTTGTACATGGAAAGTTCGGGAAGGGTGGCCAAAAAGTATTGATAGAAGAGTACTTGCACGGCGATGAGTTGTCAGTGCTATGTTTAACCGACGGCGAAACCGTCTTACCGATGGCTCCGGCCCAAGACTATAAGCGGGTCGATGATGATGACAAAGGGCCTAATACCGGAGGAATGGGTTCTTACTCGCCGGTTCCTTCGGTCAGCAAAGAGATTAGCGACCAGATTGTCACTCAAATTTTAGAGCCAACAATTGAAGGATTAGCCAAGGAGGGGAAAAAATACCAAGGGGTCCTCTACGCTGGGATAATTTTAACCGAGGAAGGCCCGAAAGTTTTGGAGTTTAATGTTCGTTTTGGAGATCCAGAGACTCAGGCCTTGTTGCCGAGGTTAGAAAGTGATTTAGTTGAGGTAATGCTTAGGGTGGCCGAGGGCAATCTGGAAGACGTCAATCTTAAGTGGACAGCGGATGACTGCGTCGCCGTTGTTTTGAGCTCCAGGGGCTATCCGGAGAGTTACCGAACGGGTTTTAGGATTAAGGGTTTGAAAGAAGTCCGAGACCCTAAAGTTCAGGTCTTCCACGCGGGCACCACTTTGAGCCAAGGAGAGGTAGCGACGGCCGGGGGGAGGGTCCTGAGTGTAAGCGCGCTCGGGAAAACCTTCGAAGAGGCTAGAAGACACGCCTACGCCGCCATTCAGAAGATTCATTTCGAAGGGATGCACTACCGCAAGGATATTGCTCTTCGAGCGGCGAAACACGAGGTCGGGTTGGCCGTTAACCATCGGGCAATCCAGGATTTTAGGGACTCCCAATCTAGCTGGCTTGATTTTTAAAATACGGATTTCTAGAAAATCAACCTTTAAAAGTCAAGAGGCCCAAGGCCTCCGGCAGGCAGGCCAAAGGCGCCCGGGGCCTAAGCCCTAGGACCGATACAAACGAGTTCTTGGATTCCGAGGAAGAGGCTGTTGAATAACGATTTTAAGTGGCTTTGATGGCACGGATACGACACGGAGGTTGTTCCCTACATTCCTGCTCCGTAGGGGTGGAACTCTGTGTCCACCCGAAAATCACTCACATAAAGTGTTCAAAATTTGAAAAATTGGCTATTAATCAGTAGTCTCGATTCCGAGTAGCGAATTCGGTTATTTAGAAGTTTAGTAAGGAGAGTTTAGATGACTCAGCCTTTGGTTGGAATCGTAATGGGCAGTAGTTCTGATAAACTGGTAGTCGATGGGGCTAAAGTAATTTTGAGAAAGTTTGGCATAGGCTATGAAGAAAAGGTTTTATCGGCCCACCGCAGCCCAAAACGCGTTTTTGAGTACGCTTCCTCGGCCGATGAGCGAGGATTAGAGGTAATAATCGCGGTGGCCGGCAAGTCAGCTCATCTGCCGGGAGTAATTGCCTCTTGGACGGTATTACCGGTAATTGGCGTTCCAATTGCCACGCCGGACTTGGGTGGTTTAGACTCACTGCTTTCCATCGTTCAGATGCCGAAGGGAGTTCCCGTGGCCACCGTAGCTATTGACGGAGCCCAAAATGCCGCCATTTTAGCGGCCCAAATTCTTGGAAATAAATATCCAGAGATCAAGGAAAGACTTAAAAGTTTTAAGCAAGAGCTAGCGGAAGCTTCGGCGGAACACGCTCACGGAAAAATCCATAAACCAGAACTTGAAGACGAGGAAGAAGAACCAATCACCGAAGGTTAAGGACGGTTAAAGATGATTGCTCGTTACAGCTTGCCACGGATGAAAGCGGTGTGGGAAGATGAAAATCGCTTTAAAAAATGGCTGGAAATCGAAATTTTAGCCTGTGAGGCCCAATCCGAGTTGGGAAAGGTGCCCGCAGCGGCTTTGGCGGAGATTAAATCAAGAGCTGAGTTTAATAAAAGCCGAATTGAAGACCTTGAAAAAGAAACCAACCACGAGGTAATCGCCTTTCTAAAAAATCTCTCAGAAAACGTTGGCGAGCCCGAGCGTTATATTCATGTTGGTTTGACTTCTTCGGATATTATCGACACCGGGCTTTCGGTGCAGATGAAGGAAGCGGCCGAAATTTTGATTGCCGATTCTGAAGAACTCCTCATGGTTTTGCGAAAGAAGGCTTTTGAACATAAAGACACCGTGATGATCGGCCGGACCCATGGGGTTCACGCTGAGCCGACCACTTTTGGATTGAAAATGGCTCTGTGGGTTCAAGAAATGGAAAGAAATCTCAATCGCTTAGTAAAAGCCCAGGAAATCATAAGCGTTGGCAAAATATCCGGAGCGGTTGGAACTTATTCTAACATTGATCCTTTCGTCGAAAACTATGTCTGTGCGAAGCTGGGTTTAGAGCGGGCTAAAGTTTCCTCCCAAATTCTTCAGCGGGACCGTCACGCCGATTATATGACCACTCTAGCGGTTGTGGCCTCTTCGCTCGAAAAATTTGCCACTGAGATTAGAAACCTCCAAAGAACCGAAATCTTGGAGGTGGAAGAGCCTTTTAGAAAAGGTCATAAAGGAAGCTCGGCTATGCCTCACAAAAAAAATCCCATTATGAGCGAGCGGATCTGCGGTATCTCGAGAGTAATTAGAGCCAATGCCTTTGCGGCTCTAGAAAACGTTTCCTTATGGCACGAAAGGGATATTTCCCACTCTTCGGCCGAAAGAGTAATCATTCCGGGCAGTACCGTTTTGCTAGATTACATCCTTAACAAATTCTCTAGGATGATGGAAAACTTAAGTGTTTATCCTGAAAACATGGAAAAGAACCTCGGAGCGACCCACGGGGTTATCTTCTCCCAGCGGGTTCTCTTGGCCCTGGTTGGGAAGGGGCTTTCCCGCGAAGAAGCCTATGAACTGGTGCAGGAAAAAGCGATGAAAGCCTGGCGAGATGGCGAAAACTTTAAAGACTTGTTGCTTAAAGACCACGCCGTTTCCGAACACCTTTCTTTTCAAGAGATCAAGAACTGCTTTGACTATCAATATTATCTACGAAACACCGATCAAATCTTCGAGCGCCTCAAATTAATCCCCCGCTAGGTCTGTTAAATGGTTAAACGGTTGAATGAATTTTCTCTCCTGAAACTGACCTAGTTATTCGTAAAATTTAT
>DATBWY010000198.1:0-8661 GCA_036514555.1 Candidatus Subteraquimicrobiales bacterium | reverse complement strand
GTAAATTTTATCGGTTCTTTAAACTAATAACGTAATTAGTCAGTTTCCCCTAAAACAGTTAGGGGTTGGTGATTGAATAACGTTTTAAAGCGGCGGCTTTGGCGGTTTGAGCGGTAAAGCCGTGCCCAAGAAACAAGATTCAAAACAGGTTTATACCGAGGAAGAAAGGACTTTCCTACTCATTCCCCTCCCTCACGAATAATTTTGGTTAACTCTCCCTTTGGTAAAAGTTTAACGAAAATGAGTAGAAAGATACAATCATGACTAATAAGAGCTTAAATCACCCTTATACGAATATATTTAGATTTGAAAAAGACGCCGGCCGGGCGAAAATTATGCCATAAATTCCTTAGTTGTCATTGACTTATTTAGAATAAAAGTGTATCGTTTTATGGTGTATGCCGCATGGCATATAGTAACCTTGCTGTCAAATGTGTTTTGGCCGGTAGGTGTGGAAGGGAGGTTTCAAAGTGGCTGAAGGCAGAGTCAAATGGTTTAATGCCAATAAAGGCTACGGTTTTATCGAGCAGGATGAAGGAGACGACGTGTTCGTTCACTTCTCGGCCATTGAAGGTGACGGCTATAAATCTCTTAACGAAAATGATCGTGTTGAGTTTGAGATCGTTACAGGAAACAATGGTAAGACGCAAGCCGCCAAGGTAGTAAAGATCGACTAAAAGATTTTACGCTACCAAAGACCCTTTTCGCTTCGCGAAGAGGGTCTTTTTATTTTTAAATAGAAAACCCTGAGCGACAAGGAATTGGCAACGAGGTTTAAATCAATTCTACGGAAGCCGATATAAATAAAGATAAAGGGACACTTTGCGTCTCCCAAAAAATTATTCGAAAAAGAACCGTTGAAGGAGAGTTAATCCTATATGTTCGCTGGTCGGATGAAGGGACAATCAGTAGCCGATAATTGGAAGGGGAAATAACGGAAATGAAGATAAGCCTGGGTAAAAAGTTGTTTTTGGGAATAGGTGTTGCCGTTTTATTAGTGGGAATAATAAGCGGAGTAGGAATTAGGAATCTGGCAGTATTTAACAGGGATGTTACCGAACTCAACGAGGAACATAGTGAGATGGCCGCGATTCATAATCTGGTTATTTCTTTCCAGCAACTCCACATGCCTGCTCATGAATATTTAATTCATGGCCATAAAGAAGAGCGGGAAAAGTTCGCGAATTTACTCAGTGAAACTAATCGCTCGTTGGCTAAGTCCAAGGTCCTGTTTGACCGCAAAAACAAAAAAGAGCCCTTAGCCAAATTCGAAAAACGCTTGGCAAAGGTGGAGTCTTTAGCCCTCAAGATATTAGTCTTAGAGGATCCCGTCAAAAATAGTGAAGGCCAAAGGATGATGGAAGAAATGGACACAATTGCAGATAAGGCTGTACTAGACATTAACAGGACAGTTAAAGAAACTGGACAAGAGATGGCAGAACAAAGGGCAGGCAAAAAGAAGGCAAGAGATTTAGCAACCCAGTTTACCATTCTCTTGAGCCTGATTATGATTTTCGGAAGCGCAGTGGGTGGATTTCTTTTTGTCACCGGAATCACTAGGCCGGCCCGAGAATTGTTGCAGCTAACCAAGAAGGTTTCTCGAGGAGATTTATCCGCCAAAATTGAAGTTGCTTCTACCGATGAAATTGGAGAACTAGCCCAAAGTTTTAACCGGATGACTGAGATTTTAAAGAGCTCGACCACATCCATAGATAAACTTCACAACGAAATCGCTGCCCGCAAGGAGGCGGAAGAAGAGAGCTTAAGAGAAAAAAATAAACTCAGCGCACTAATAGATTCTATAGGAGATTACGGTTTGAGCATTCAAAACACCGATTATGACATCATTTTCCAAAATAAGTTGGTACAAGAATTAGTGGGCGGTTTGGGCCAGAAATGTTACAAAGTGTATGAAGACAGGGATAAAGTTTGCCCTGGATGTCCCGCCAAAATGGCGTTTGAAGATGGGCTTTCTCATACTTCCGTGAGAAAAGTAAACGGGCCTGATGGGGAAATCAACTACTGGGAAAACACAGCCACTGTAATAAGAGATGAGCATGGAAAGGTAGTTTCTTGCGTAGAAATTGCTAAGAACATCACCGATCACAAAAAAAGGGAAGAGGAGCGCGAATTATTAAATAAGGAACTTCGACTGGCCAACGAAAAATTGAAGCAATTAGTTTTTAAAGATCCCCACACCGCCCTTTATAACTACCGATACCTGGAACAGGCTATGAAAAAGGAATTCGAACTTGCCAAGAGGCACGGGCACCCGTTTTCAATATTGATGTTTGATATAGACTACTTCAAATCGATAAATGACGTTTACGGCCACCAGTTTGGCGATTTAGTGTTACAGCAGTTCGCAAAGTTCTTGATGGCAAGGGTGCGTAAATCTGACACAGTGGTCCGTTTCGGCGGCGAAGAATTTATTATTTTGTCGCCTAATACCGCGAGAACTGAAGCCCTGATTGCCGCCCAAAGACACTTAGAAAGCATCAACAGTCGCAGTTTCGGAGACAAAAAGCGCTGTTTGAAACTGAAGGTAAGCGGAGCCGTCGCATCGTACCCCGAGGATAAAGTGGTTGAACCCGCAGATTTGCTCAAAATTGCCGACCACGTCCTCAGAAAAATTAAAGAAGATGGGGGTAACCGCGTATATAATTCGGTCTGCTTAAGAACTGAGCGACCCGGTCTTACGTCGGTAATCTCAACGGAAGAAAGTGCGGGGCACGCAGATGTTACGTTTCTGAAGGAGAAGTTGGAAAAACTCAAGAAACGGGCGAACCAGAGTCTTGCCGAAGCAATTTTTGCTTTCGCAAAAACGCTTGAAGTAAAAGATCATTATACCGGAGAACACGTGGAAAAAACCGTTTATTACGCAACGGAGACAGCTAGAGCCCTGGGCTTAGACGCGGGTCAGGTGGAAATAATCAGGCAGGCGGCAATGCTTCATGACTTGGGAAAAATTGGGATAAGTGACAAGATACTCCTTAAGAGGGGTAAGCTAACTAACAAAGAACTCGATCATATCAAAAAGCATCCCCAAATAGGTGTGGATATCATCAGACCGATTCAATTCTTGCGTGAGCTAATTCCCTTAATGCTTTATCATCACGAAAGATGGGACGGGAAAGGCTATCCTAAGGGTTTAAAAGGGGAACAGATCCCTCTTGAAGCCCGTATTATCGCAATCGCCGATGTTTTTCAAGCGCTAACCTCAAAACGTCCATATCGAAAAGCTTATTCCCGTGATGAAGCTGTTAACATTATTAAAGAGGCTTCAGGAAACCAGTTCGACCCCCGGATAGTCGAGGCATTCTTGCACATCTTGGAACGGTCAAAAGAGGGTCGGTTCGCCCGAACACCGACTTAAGGGAGGTTTTGACAAACCCTGACTTCAGATAGGCGGGGTTGTGTTTCTGGGCCCGCTCAGCGGGAAACCGTCCACATAAGGGAACGGGTGCGTGGATAAAAGATAGGTCATTCCTGGCGTCTGAAGCGCATTATCCCGGATTAAGACTTTCTTAAGGGTTCCGGAAGAATGAGCCTAAGAATTATTTTGCAGGAAGACAACTATTCTTAGCGAAGCATTGTTCATTATAGGAGCGTTCCTGAGTTGACTCTTTATGGGTGGCATTTATGAAAACAGCGAGCACCAGCAAAAATCACGAGACCAACGTACCGGTTAGAACAATCTACGAGAAATTGGGAGAGTATTATGACCGTGAGCAAATAGACTACATCTTGGAAGGAATTTTGAAAAAGCTGGGTTTTAGACAAAAGGAAAGCTACAATCGGGCAGACTTCCTTGAAATATGCAGGGAGCTCAAGAATGTCGGCGGAAATGCCCGTTTTTGTGCATCCTTACTTATAATCGACGTTATTTTAAAAAAAATTGTTGCCGAGTGCTGAAGGAGCAACGGTTATGGGGACAATTCTGAGGGGTAGAGCTGAAGAGAAAACAAGAAAAATCGCGGAAAACGTTTATTGGGTAGGGGTACACTTTCCTGATTCTGAATTTAGCGTAAATTCCTTTCTCCTTATAGACGAAAAAGTGGTGCTTGTAGACACGGGGGCTGTTCCTACCGGGAAAACCGTTATGAGCAATATTGAGAAGTACGTCGATCCCCAAAAGATTGATTATATTGTGGCCACGCACTCTTGTGTAGATCATGTAGGGGGTTTATCTACACTTTTGGACTCAGTCGGTGAAGTAAAAATCGTTGGCCACCCCTATTTAGAGATTGTACTGGGGCTTTATGGGTATAAAACTCAATTTATTCCGGCTCTCGAGGGTAGCAAAATGGATTTAGGCAAGATGTCTTTATGGTTTCTGCCCCCAATGTTCTTGGATAGCTGGGACACTATCTACATTTTTGAAGAGCAAAACAGAATTTTGTTCAGTGCTGACACCTTTTGTAATTCGCCAAAGCGATGGCAACTTTTTGCTAACGACGATATCACGGACGAAATCAGAAATTACCACACGTTGAAATTTCCGGCTACGACTCTGGGAGATATTAAAAAGCTAAAGCAGGCGACCAGTGCGCTCAAACGAATACAGCCGAAAATTCTTGCCCCTGGTCACGGTCTCCTCCTCAACAAGAACATCGATTCATACATCGATACTATGGCAGAAATCCTCTAAAATCCAAGTCCGGCCGAAACCCCCACTAATCGAACCGCCTGTTCCGAGGATTAGGTAACGACAATCTTCTCTCCTGACATACCTGATCAGGAAATGACCGATATTCTAAGGTAAAGATAGTGGTGCGCCTGGGGCGACTCGAACGCCCGACACCCCCGCCGCTGGCGGGGTGTTCCCCGCCTGCAATCGCTAAGACTTATCAGTATTCTAAGGTAGATCTGGTACGCCCGGCGCGATTCGAACGCGCGACCTTCAGCTCCGGAGGCTGACGTTCTATCCACTGAACTACGGGCGCATATCAATCACAAAATTGAAATTATCGCGACGTGGCAGGCAGGTATCCACTGCTTGTCCGCCATCTTTTTTGGCGGAAGCTACAGGCGCAAGCGACACTAACTTTTGAACCTCTAACAAATAACCGATACTTAAAAAAACTTAATTAGTCATCCTGTTACCGGCTGAAGCCAGCAGGCAAGCGCTTACACACCTGTTAAAGAAATCGTTGCCTAACTATTGGCGATTTAAATCTCGCCTCTTTTAAATTTTCCCCAAAATTTTTGATACTTTTTTGGAGTCGCTTTATAGAAAAAACGGCTTGATTCTTCGAGCCATTCGAGCTTCAAACGCGGCGGTAACGCCCGATACTCTTTTAGCGCTTCCAAAGTATGGTGGTGATAAAATCCGCCTTTTTCTTCGGACTTGTCCTTTTTTTTGTCAGTCTTTTTCATAATCAACCAGCTCTTTTATCTTTATCAAGGCTTCGATGTCTGATAGGTCCTGTTTTCTTCCTGATTTTTGCTTTAACGTTATTAGGTCATCGACTCCGATCACAGGAATTTTAGGTCCCCCGGTTTCCATGGTCTCTTTAGCGCGGTCTGCCTTTTCAAATTCGATCGGATTATCCACAAAAATATCTACTAGTAGAAACGGCCTCTCGGGGTGAAATAAGGAAAAGGAGATCATATTCTTTTCTTGTTGCCAAGTTCTTCGTTTTTGCGGGTCTAATAAATCTTCGATTTTTACGGGCAGCTTTGGTTTAAAGCCCAGTTCAGTCATTGCGGCAACCAACTTTTGAAGATTCGCCCGGTCCAAGTCCACCATTAAATCTAAATCCATCGTTGCGCGGGGAACACCATAGAGGTTAACCGCGATACCGCCAACAATAAGATAACGAACCTCTCGCCTATTCAGCTCCTGAAAGATTTCTTCGTAATACACAGTCTAATTTTATCAGTTTTTGAGAATTTTTAAGAGGTTAGTGCCATCTTAAGGCAAATTATCGATTCTTATGATTTTGGTTCTAGTGGCGGCGTAAATAGCTCCGTCAGAAGAGGCCGTCAAAGCGTTAATTCCTTGGTCGAGATCGTAAACGACTTTATCGGTGGCCCGCCCGTCCTCGAGACTTAAGAGGTGAAGATTTCCGTTTAGGTAATCACCAAAAACTAAGCGCCTTTTGAGTTTAGGCAAAAGATCGCCCTCATAAAAAATGATTCCGGTGGGGGCGTTGACCTCTTCATAAACAATCAGGGGATCGATGAACCGAGAGTCTTCGGAGAATCCCAGAACTTCCGGCCACCCGTAATTTTTCCCCCGCTCAATCCGGTTTACCTCGTCCTTTTCTTCGGGGCCGTTTTCGGTAACATAAAGTCTTCCTTGATCATCAAAGGTCATCCCAAAGATGTTTCGATGTCCCAGAGAAAAAATGGCCGAGTCGGGGAAGGGATTGTGCGCCGCGACACTGCCGTCCGGGTTTACTCTCAAGACTTTGCCATTTAAGGAGTCTTTCCGTTGAGCCAGTCCTCCCTGCCCGGCGTCACCGGTGGCAATAAAAAGATGCCCATCCGGGCTGAACTGAATTTTCCCGGCGTCGTGAACTCTCCCTCCCAAAATATTGTCAAGAATAACTTTGGGTTCGTTCTCGGGTCTTTCGGCATTTATCCTAATAACTCGATTTACGAGGCCCCCGTCTTTGGCATAGGTGTGATAAAGGTAGATAAGGTGATCGTTAGAAAAATTAGGGGAGAGAGCGATTCCTAAAAGGCCGGTCTCGTTGTAGCCAAAAATCCTTGGAACCTTGATCGTTAAGAGGGGGTCGGGAAGAAGATTTCCCTCCCTGACCACTTTTAGGGCGCCGCCTTTCTCCGTAAAATAAAGGGTTCCATCGGGAGCAAAAGCCAAATCAGTGGGGAAACTGAGATTATTGAGTGTGGGCGGAAATACGATCCCTTTTTTGGCTTCTTCCTTTTTTTGGGTTTCCTCTTTTTTGGGCTCCTTTTTTCTTTTTGCGGTCTGTTTTTTGGACGGTGCCTGCTTGCAGGCGGAAACAATTCCTAACAAAAGAAAACCGATTAAAATTATACTTAGACTTTCCCGCGGTCTTAAAACCTTCATTTCGGCCCTATCCCAAAGTGTTGTTCGCTTACGTTTTGAGTCTTCAATTTCCTTTTGATTAGCAATTTTCCTTTATTATATCCGATTATAAAGGACGTTCTTATTAAACCACTCCCTTTCAGCCATTCTGTACTCTCCCTCTCGTCATTCTGAGTGCAACGAAGAATCTAAGTTTCCAGCAATCCGGATTATTGAAGGCCTAGCAATTGTTTCATCATAAAGGCGTTTTTAACCGAAAAATCTCTGTATTTGTTTTTAAAGATTAGGTGAAGCTCTTCGGTTTCTCCAGCCATTTGCTTAACCTTTGGCGCCCACTCCTTTAGTTCTTCCTGGCTGTAGAGATATTTAAACCTCTCGGCGGATGGAATTCCTTTGCGCTCCCAGTTTTCGCGGTTCCGGCCATGGAAACGCACCAGCCCCAGGGAAGCGGTCGCTTGAGCTAAAGGCGGAACGCTTGACTTTAGACCCTGCGGTTCATCAACACAAATTAAGGTCACTTCGTGTTCTTTAAGAAAATCGAGCGTTTCACTTAGATGATCGTCATCTAACCATTTACCAGTCCGAAATTCCACCGCTATCCGGTGCCTTTTTAGTCTTTCTCGGCACCCGCCAAGATACTCAAAATTTTCCGGAGACGGATGAAACCAAGGCGGAAATTGGAACAATATTGCCCCGAGTTTTCCGGCGGAGTTCAGGGGCTCGACTGCCTCAGCGAACCCCTCCCACAACTCATCAGCTATTTTTTGAGACAGATTGCTCATATAAAGACGCGGTTTTTGGGGGATTTGGTCATCAAATTTTTCCCGTACCGCTCTTGGGATCGCGTTTAGAGGCGTAGGGTGGGTCGTAAAAAGACTGAAGGGTTTGAGGTCAAAGATAAAGTCCGAAGGCGTGCTGTTAATCCACAAATCTAAGTTTCTGCTGGTTGGAAAGGCGTAAAAAGTGGAGTCTAGCTCGGCTAAAGGGAAGTGGCGAGCGTAGTAGTGCAGTCTGTCCTCGGGCGTATTTATTTCTTGGGGATAAAAACCACTTTCAAGAATCGTTTTATCTTGCCAGGAAGAAATGCCCACTAGAACGCGTCCCACTCTTGAAATCTCCCTTTTGGTAACGATATTTGACCCTATCGTAAGCAGCCCAACCCTAATAGTCAACATCCCTTAAAGTTAAAGTATAATTAATTGACGGTGGGGCATAAATCTACCGTCATCCTGATGAGCCCTTCGCCTTGGCTCAGGAGAAGCTTCAGCGACGAAGGATCTCCATTGTGAGATTCTTCCCCCCGCCAAGGCGGGGTCAGACGCTGTCCTGAACAAAGTGAAGGAATGACCCTGGGGAATTGCGCCCCAGCCTCAATTAACTTGGCGCTTGAGGAATAATGGATCGAGTACTTGGAGAGTATAAAAAGAAGCGGGATTTTAGGAAGACGCCTGAGCCGGCGCCAGAAAAAGCGGCCGGAGAAGGCCCCCTTGTTTTCGTGATTCAGAAGCACGCCGCCCGTCGTCTACACTACGATTTTCGCCTGGAAGTTGATGGGGTGCTTAAATCGTGGTCAGTGCCCAAAGGGCCTTCGCTTGACCCTGAGATAAAGCGACTGGCGGTCATGGTCGAGGATCATCCTC
>DATBWY010000197.1:0-4872 GCA_036514555.1 Candidatus Subteraquimicrobiales bacterium | reverse complement strand
ATCATCATCTGCGCTACCACATCCTTTACAGTCACCTTTTCCAGCTCTTTTTCTAATCTTTCGCGAAGCTCTTTTTCTTGGGCCTGGGTTTCTTTTTTCGCTCCCTTTTTCTTTTTTTCTTCAGGCATCTTTCCTCACTCTCCTCACTTTCCAAAACTTACTTTATAAAACTAAACCTAGACAATCTCTTTTAAGATTAAAAATTTGGTTGGATAAACAAGTTTCTTCGCTTTTTTATTATAGTATAGCTTCGTATAGCTTGGAGAAAACGCCTTCAAAAGCTTATTCAAAAACCAATTTATAACGTGGGAGAAATTTGAGAGGGGGCGGGCGCGCACGAGAGTATCAACTTGCGAGGGCTCCATTAAGCTGATAAAATCCCCTCTGAAGTGAGAGCACTTTAAGTTTTTACCTACCAAAGTGAAAAACAGGGGAATAAATGATATCTAAAAGAGCCCGGGAAATTCCTCCCTTTATCGTGATGGAGATCCTTGAAAAAGCCCAAGAGATGGAAAGAACCGGCGAAAGCATTATCCACTTGGAAATCGGCGAACCCGACTTCGAGACCCCGAAGTGTGTCAAGGAGGCTGCTTGTAGGGCCTTAGAGGAAGGCAAAACCAAGTACACTCACAGCCTGGGTGTAGCGCCCCTGAGAGAAACCGTTGCCAAACACTATCGGGAAAAATACGGGGTTAGAGTCTCATCAGGCCAAATCATTATTACAGCGGGGACTTCGCCCGCCATGCTCCTCGTTTTTGGAGCTCTTTTAGATCCCCAAGATGAGGTCGTGTTGTCCGACCCTTACTACTCTTGTTATCCCAATTTTGTCAGGTTTACCGAGGGCGTTCCGGTATTCGTTCCGGTTTTTGAGGAAGATGGTTTCCAATACCGTCCCGAAAAAATTAGAGAAAAAATTACCCCGAGAACCAAAGGAATTATTGTTAACTCTCCTTCTAACCCAACCGGAAATCTTCTCTCACCCGAAGTAATGGCCGAAATCGCGCGCCTTGCACCCAAAAACTGCTTTATAGTTTCGGACGAAATATACCACGGTCTCGTCTATGAGGGGAAAGAGCGCACTATTTTAGAGTTCACGGAGCAAGCCTTTGTGATCAACGGTTTTTCCAAGCTTTACGCTATGACTGGTTGGCGCTTAGGTTACATTATTGCCCCTCCCGAATTTATCAGGCCCCTCCAAAAACTGCAGCAAAACTTTTTTATCTCGGCCAATAATTTTATCCAGTGGGGAGGCATCGCCGCCCTGGAAGAGGCTGGTGAAGAAGTAAAAAGAATGAGAGAAACCTATAACCAGCGGCGAAAATATATCATCCCCCGTTTGAAAGAGATTGGTTTCGGAATAACCAAGGAGCCGACCGGGGCCTTTTATGTCTTAGCCAACGCTAAGGCTTTTGGAAGCGATTCCTATAAACTGGCCCTTGACATTCTTAAAAACGCCAAAGTTGCCTTGACTCCCGGAATAGATTTTGGCGCGGGAGCCGAAGGATATCTTCGCTTCTCCTATGCGAACTCTCTAGAGAACATTAAAGAAGCGATGAGACGGCTGAAAAAATATTTTGGATAGGCAAAGAACGAAAACTATAAAAAAATTTCAAAAAAATTTAATTTTTCACTTGACTCCGCTCTTCCCCGGTTATACTATATCTATTAAATAAAGTTTTATGATTTCAATATATTGTGTTTCTATCCCATCTAAACGAAGCTCTTAGACCTAGCAATAAACTTAGAAATTTTACGACCAATTAAGACACCGAAATGAAAGCAAAATCTTCGGCAAAGGAAACACCAGCTTACGTTGATGGCAGGCTTCTTAAGCCCGTGAGGAAGATTGCCCGAAGGAGTGCGAGACGGGAGCTTTCCGTCAAAGAGACCAGTTTAAGGGGATTCTGGGGGCAGTGGGACCAGGAAATTAACGTCCTCCAGGACAAAATAGATCCCTTGCTTGAAAAAATTTACCAGTGCTCCGGCTACCCTCAATTCTCTGATGATGTTATCCCCGAGCCTTTTGAGATCCCTGAAGAAGAATTGGACTTGAAGTTTTAGTCGCCAATTATCTTCACGAGGACCCGCTTTTTTCGTTGCCCATCAAACTCGCCGTAGAAGATTTGTTCCCAAGGCCCGAGATCAAGTCGTCCGTCGGTGACCGCGACCAGTACCTCCCGGCCCATAATGGTTCGTTTGAGGTGGGCGTCGGCGTTATCCTCGCCGGTGTCGTTGTGATGATAAGCGTGGATGGGTTCGTGAGGGGCCAGTTTTTCAAGCCAAGCCGTAAAATCCTGATGGAGACCCCTCTCATCATCGTTAATAAAAACGCTTGATGTAATATGCATCGCGTTTACTAAGCAAAGTCCTTCCTTGACTCCGCTTTCTTTAACAAGGTTCTCGACGGTTGGGGTGATGTTTTTTAACTCTTGCCGCTTGCTTGTGTTAAACCAGAGATGCTCCGTTAAACTTTTCATTTGTCTCCTTTTGTGACTGGGCTTACGATTGAGTCAGAGAGCGGAAATCTCGTGCAACCAGGAGCAGTAATCGCACTCCGTGTGGGCTGACGGTATCGGCTTACGTAAAGCTTTAACGGCCTCCTCAAAAACGGTCGCCGCTTTGGCCGGCTCTGCTTCCACCTTCACGACCTCCACGCTGAACGTCACCCTGCCCTCACTCGAAACTTTCCTAGGGATATAGAAAACAAGGTATCCGAAGGGACCTATCTTGTAGCCATTCTTCTCAAGCAACAAGGCGTAAGAATTTATCTGCAATTTATAGAATTCGGCGCTGTCTTTATTAAGATCGTAGCCGCGAGTTTTATAGTCGAGAGGCATGTACATTCCGTCGTCTACCAGACAGTCGTCGAGCGCTCCACAAAGCGCGGAGCCCAGCGTGTCATCCTCGAAACGCAGCCCCTTCCTCCAATCTCTCCAATTGCTTAGAAGCTCCTGATCATCCAGCAATTTACCTTGGACCAGCCCGTCAATTTCCGGTGGCAGAAGCGACTTCACGCGGTACGAATCAAAGTAGTCTTTGATTAACTTATCCATTCCTCGGGGCAGAGACGGAAAAATGCCCGCAGGTCTTTTAATTCTCTCGTTCTTGCCTAACCAAAAACATCTCGGGCACTCAAGAAAAAGACTCAAAGCTGTCGGGGAAAGCTGAATCATTTTACCCTCCTCTTATACCCGCCTGGATTTGAACCTTGCTATCTTGACTTTTTGAAAGATTTAGCACTTTTAACTATATCTTTTAATTATATCTTTTTTTTCGTTTACTCCGTTATAAGAGAGACTTTACTCACCTGATCTTTGCCCCTCTCCTAAATACCACAAAAGAACCTGATATGGCTAAAACCCCCAGAAATATGAGAGGATAAGTGTTCATCCCGGCGGCAGCTGGAGGGCCGGCTTGGGGATCGGTCTGGGGATTGCCTCCATTGCCTCCGGTTACCGTAACTTTAGCTGTATCTTGAGCGAGATTTCCAGCGTCATCAAAAGCGGTAAGGGTAACATCGTAAGTCCCGGGATTCGTAAAGGTGTGATTCACTTGGGCACCGGTGTACTCCTCTTTGGCGCCGTCGCCAAAGTCCCAAGTGAAACCAAACTCAGCGGTATCGGTTGAGCCTGAGCCATCGAAGATAATTTCGCTGCCGGTGCTTGTCGTCTGGTCGGCTCCGGCGTCAGCGCTAGGTAAAACATTATCCACCACCACCATGGCATCAGCTTGACCAAAGGAAAGATTAGGGTCCTCGGCGATGGCCGAGAGTTGATAAGAGCCATCGCTATAAGCAGTGGTGTCCCAAGAGTATTTTAAAAGTTGCTCATCTTCCGAGATTTCAACTTGTTCGCCGTTTAGGTAAAGTCCAAAGTTAGCTACATCCTCGTCGTCTTGAACCTGGGCAAAGACATCGACGACTCCCTTAACTACCGAATCATCCTGGGGACCCGTTATGGAAACAGTAGGGGGCGTCTCGACGACCGCTTGGGCCGCGACCCCTACGTCTTCTCCGGCCGGACTTACCTGTACCGCGGTTATCTTCATCTGCCAATCTCCGGGTAAAGGATTGTCGATTTGGTAATAGGCTCCCCCCGCTTGGCCCGTGTAGGAAAGATCATAGTCGGTTTGAGGTGTGTTGGGAGTAATTTCGGTACCATTTGGACTAATTAAAGTTAGACTTACCTTGCTTCCAAACTCTATCCCAAGGGATAAATGTAAGGCTTCGGAGGAAATGGGCAAGGTTTGGATTAGGGTCTGGCCGGGCTTGATGTTTACCTTTTTATTTGAGAGAGGATTTTTTGGGAAAAGCTTAGCCGTATAAATATCCCAATTGCCGGCCCGATAATCTTCCCAAACAACGGAATCACCACTCAGGTCGGGGATTCCTTGCCGAAATGGGTCAAGGGTAACCGGTTCTAGAATGCCGGTCGAGAGATTTTTCCAATATATATCATAATTATTATTCCTTATATCCTGCCAGACTAGCGTGGTCCCCTCGATTGCGGGATTGTTTGATTCGTTCCCAATCTCGTTGATAATTAGCGGGGACTTAAGACCGGTTGTAAGGTTCTTCATATAAATATCAGTCCGGGGATAGTTTCCGTAATAATGAACGTTCCAGACCAATTGATCCTGGTTAAGCCGAGGGCTGGCCTCGTGGCTTCCGGTGGGTAAAATTCTTTGCTCTTCTCCGGTTGCAAGGTTTTTATAGGAGATGTAGGCGTATCCTCTTCTTGTTTCCTCCCAGTCTTCATAAGCCACGAAATTTCCGCTCAAGGAGGGACTTGTTTGATTTTGAGGACCTAGGACAAGGGGAACTTCAAATCTATTCTGATCTAAAAGGTCTATCATGAAGATGTCGCTATTAGA
>DATBWY010000196.1:0-2140 GCA_036514555.1 Candidatus Subteraquimicrobiales bacterium | reverse complement strand
CCCTTAAAAAATACCCTTCACTAGTGGTGAGGGATGATTTTGTTTCCAAGGTTCTCAAAGGGGCCCCATTGTCCCAAGAGATGTTAAGCGAAGAGCCGCCTGAGGCGCCCAAAGGGTCGCTGTTGAGAGTTTTAGATTTGCGTCAAAATCTTTTGGCGATGGCCACGGCGCTAGCGGCACTGCCACCCGATAACAAAAACGCTCTTCTAGCCCAGCCGGTTTGCGTGTTGTCATGAGCAAGCGAGATGGTTAAGGGAATGAATTTCCAAGAAGTTATCTTAAACCTCCAGGCCTACTGGTCAGATTATGGGTGTTTAATTGCTCAACCATACGATGTAGAGGTGGGAGCGGGCACCTTTAACCCGGCAACTTTTTTGAGATGTTTAGGACCGGAACCCTGGAAGGTGGCTTATGTTGAGCCCTCCCGCAGGCCCACTGACGGGCGCTACGGCGAGAATCCCAACCGGCTCCAGTGCCACTATCAATACCAGGTGATTTTAAAGCCGGCCCCGCCGAATGTTCAAGATTTGTACCTCAACAGTTTAAGGCGAATCGGAGTCGATCTCGAAAAACACGACATTCGCTTTGTCGAAGATGATTGGGACTCGCCGACCCTCGGGGCTTGGGGCCTAGGTTGGGAAGTTTGGCTAGACGGTATGGAGATCACCCAGTTTACCTACTTTCAGCAGGTAGGCGGTTTCGACTTAAAACCGATTCCGGTGGAACTTACCTACGGGTTGGAAAGGATATCCCTCTGCATTCAGGAGAAAAAGGATGTTTTTGGGCTCGAGTGGCAAAAAGGGATAACTTACGGGGAAATACACCGCCAAACGGAAGTGGAATGGTCCCGCTATAACTTTGAGCTGGCTGACGTAAAAAGACTTTATCGCTTCTTCGAGGAGCATGAAAAGGAAGCCAAGTTCCTTTTGAAAAAGGGGCTAGTTTTTCCGGCTTACGACAATGTTCTCAAGTGTTCTCACCTATTTAACTTGCTCGATGCCAGGGGGGCCATAAGCGTGACCGAAAGAACAGGTTTTATCGCTAGAGTGAGGGACATAGCGAAAGGATGCGCGGGGCTTTATCTCAAAACCAGAGAGGAAAAGGCATTTCCCCTCCTTAAAACCAGTGAAGAGGGAGAGGGGATGAGTCTAAAGGGAAAAGGATATAAACCCTCTAGACTCTAGACTTCTCACTTATCCCTTGGAGAAATAGTGGCAAAGGACTTACTTTTAGAAATCGGAACGGAAGAATTGCCCTCGGGGGCGGTTGACTTAGCCATAGAACAGCTAAAACAAAACGCCCAAAACGCCCTGGAAAATTCGAGGCTTTCTTTCGAAAGTCTTCAGGCGTTTGGGACCCCGCGTCGCTTAGTATTAATGGTTAAGAAGTTAGCTCAAAGACAAAAAGAGCTGATAAATGAGGCTAAGGGTCCCCCGAAAAAAGTAGCCTATGATAGCGAGGGAAAGGCAACCAAAGCGGCTTTAGGATTCGCCAAGACTCAAGGGGTAGCGGTTGATGATTTAGTTACTAAAGACGCGGGCCAAGGGGAGTACGTTTTTGCCCTCAAAAAAGAGCCCGACCAGCCGACGCCAAAACTTTTGCCGGTTATCTTGCCCGAACTAATATCTTCCTTTTCCTTTCCCAAATCGATGCGCTGGAACATGGATGAAATCCGTTTCGCTAGGCCGATGAGATGGCTTTTGGCTCTTTACGGCAAAGAACTGGTTAAATTTTCTTTGGGGGAGTTAAAATCGGGCAACCTAACCTGGGGCCACCGCCTTTTAACCAAAAAGCCATTTGAAGTCAAAAACCCTCGATCATACTTTGATGTTATGGACCTGGCTCAAGTAATCCCGGATCAAGGGCAGAGGGAAGAGCTGATTCTAAGAGAAATTGAAAAAGCAGCTCACGAGATAAGTAAAACCTATCAAGACCAAACCAAGCCCATAATTAACCCCCGGGTTTTAAGCGAGGTTATTCACTTGGTTGAATTTCCCCGGGTGATTTGGGGAAGTTTTTCCCAAGAATACCTTTTGGTCCCTCCGGAGGTTTTAATTAGCGCTATGGAATCGCATCAGAGGTATTTTCCGGTTCAGGGGAGCAAAGGACTGCTCCCAGCTTTTATCGTGGTTCATAACGG
>DATBWY010000195.1:0-2101 GCA_036514555.1 Candidatus Subteraquimicrobiales bacterium | reverse complement strand
CCGAAGTCTTTTTTTAAAAGACCTTTGCTTAAGATGTTTCATAAGCCCTTTCTCCTTTTTTAGATTTAAATTTTTCACAAAATACCTCCTTGTTTTAGATTTTAGAAATAAAAAAATCCTCTTGCCTTCAGCGAAGAGGATTCCTAAAAATAAAAAAGGACACCGCCTCAGTCCGCGAAGGCTACTTCCAACTTCTCTAGGCCGGTCTCCTGACTTCCCGTACTTCTTGCCTGCCTTCCCTTCCGCGCTGGCGAAAAGTGGCATTCGATGCGTGGCAAGAAGCTCCCAATGAAAATGGGTTTAGGTCACAGTGGCGGGTCCGTGCCGGACTTCCCACCTGCCAATGCCTGATATTGCAGTTATGGCGAGCAGGTCACCGGTCTTCCCTTTAGCCGCAAACTCCGGCTGTAACCTAGAGATAAACTATTATATTTTCAAGTGACTTAATAAACAGTCTTTTGATTCCTTAAATCAAACCCTATTATTAGCCCTGATTCCTCACTTGTCAAGTTTTTGGGTGAATTTATTATATCCCTATAACCATAAAAGCTTTAGGTATAAGATACAAAGAATAAACCGTTTGTGATTCGAGATTCTTCGCTCCGCTCAGAATGAAGTAACAGTTGTTTATTCTGTGAGGATTTTTCCGTCGGTCATTCTTATTTGACGATCGGTAACCCCGGCCAAAACCGAGTCGTGAGTGACGAAAATAAAGGTCTGATTGGTTTCTTGGTTAAGCTTTCTAAGCCTCGCGATTAGCTGTTCACCGGTGTGGCTGTCAAGCTCGCCGGTGGGTTCATCGGCCAAGATAATTTCGGGGTGAGTTACTAACGCCCTTGCCACCGCTACTCTTTGCTGCTCGCCCCCGGAAAGCTGGGCCGGCCGGTGTCGAAGACGTTTCTCTAAACCTACTTTTTCCAGAGCTTCGCCGGCGCGCTTTCTTCGCTCACTCCTCGGTACTCCTTGATACTTAAGTGGCAGCATCACATTTTCCAAGGCGGTTAAGGTAGGAATCAAGTCAAACTCTTGAAAGACAAAACCTATTTTTTGGCTCCTAATCTCGGTGAGCTTCCCCCTCGAAAACCTGGTTACATCCACCCCGTCTAACAGAACTTGGCCCTCGGTTGGCTTATCTAAGCAACCAATCATATTCAGAAGTGTTGTTTTGCCTGAACCTGAGGGTCCTAAGATGGAAATGAACTCCCCTTTGTCAACTCTTAAGTCAACCCCATCAAGGGCGTGAACCATTTCCTTTCCCATCTTGTAATATTTCTTTAAGCTTTTCGTCTCCAAGATTGCCATTTTTTTCCTTTTTAAAAATTCTTCAACTTGCCAGATTAAATAAGATTATTAGTTAATCGGCTCTTAAGGCTTCAACCGGATTAAGCCTAGCGGCGTGTATAGCCGGGTAAAGACCGGCGAAAACTCCTAAACCGGTGGCAAAAATGAGGGCGCTCGAGGCGAGCCTCGAAGTCACCAAGAAGATTTCATTGCCGGCGGTCGCTTGATTATTAAAACCGTTTACCATTAAAATACCCAAACCCAAACCAACAAAACCACCAATTAGCCCAATCAAGGCGGCCTCAGTAAGATACTCAACGATAATGTGGCGAGTCTTAGCCCCAACGGCTTTTTTGATCCCAATTTCTCGAGTTCTTTCGGAAATGGACATGATCATGGTGTTTATCACCGAAAAACCACCAACAATCACCGCAATGAGCGCACTTCCTAGGATTATCAAGTTAAAAATAACCGACGCTTGGCCAAAGTCTCGGGACGCCTTCGCGGGGGACAAAGTTCTTACATCCTTAACTTCTTTTCCGATTTTTTTCGCTAGTTTATCGGCGTTAACCCCGTCTTTCCAGGAAACATTAGCATCAGTATAGATGTTTTGTAACTCTTTAGCGCTTGGGTTGGCCTTTTTTAAGTCTCTTAGGAAAGGGTCTTCTTTGATAAAGAGCTCTTGGGCATCTTCAATATGCATAAAAACCATTTTATCCGGACCAGTAAGCGTCTTTTCGGCGATCCCCTTAACCACAAAATCTCTCCCCTTTATCTTCATCTTTTCGCCCACCTTAACCCTTTTGTTGTTGGCGACATC
>DATBWY010000194.1:0-4157 GCA_036514555.1 Candidatus Subteraquimicrobiales bacterium | reverse complement strand
AAATCCTCTGAAGAAACAATCAAGTCATTCAATGCTTCAAGATTCAAAGACACCGAAAAATTGGTCAACTTAAAGAATGATTCCGGGAAGAAGTTTATTCTTTGCCTGCCGGTAATGAAGGGTGAAAGAGATGAGCCGTTGTTAAATGAGCTGCGAGCGGCAACGGGATTAAAAAGAGAAGGTTTTCTGGATCAAATAATTCTGGCCTATAGCGGAACCGAGAGAGATTCAATTCCTCAAGCGATTCGAAGCTCAGAAATAAGCGAAGATGTAGAAGTTGTTTTTACTGATCGGATAAGAGTACCCGATATGCTACCTTCGCAGGTTGAAAGGGGAAAAGGCGCCGACATGAGGCGCGTTGCCTATTACATAACAACCCAGTTATTGGACAAGGGAGAAGACTTAAAAAGTTACGTAGTAGGATTTTTAGACGGAGACATCCTGCCTGTGGCCGAGATCCAAGGAAAAAAGGTGAAAGCTTTTGGCCCTCACTTTATCTTAAGTTTGTTTGGTCCTTTTATAATAGATCCGGTCCTCAAAATGGTTAGTTTAGCCTACTGCCGGCCCCTTGGCTATTCTAGAGTCAACAAACTGATCGCGCAGCCGCTATTTTCTCTGCTAAAACACAAGAAATTAGACCCAATTCGGCCTCCCTACGTCATTTCAGGCGAGAAAGCTTGGGATTTGTTAACCCTTTTGGATCTTAGATTCCGCCAAAAATATGGAGAAGAGACCCAAAAGTGGCTAGACGCCGCCTTCAAGATCAGTCCCTCGGCGATCGGCACCGTCAATGTGGGGTTTTTTGACCACAAACACCAAGCAATAGAGGATTTACGCGCCATGAGCTTCGGCATCCTGCGAACCTGGCTTGAAAATCTGTTAGAGCAGGGACTACTCAAACTCGGGGATGAAGTGGAGATTTCTGACGTCTTAGAGTATTCAGAGATAAACCCTAAGGGCCAGAGAGTGTATTTTCGAAAAGAATTTGAGGAAAAAACCTATCCACCCTTGGCCGGCCTGTTTCACAAAGAAAAAGAGCTTTTTAAGCCCTCCGAGTTAACTCAGAGCAGTTAGAATCTAAGCATGATTCGGATATGCCTCTTTAGCCAAAAACTCCATTCCGCCATTTTAAAGAAGTTAATTTTCTTTTGGGAATACCGATAAAGTAGGTGTTCTCTCAAAAAAATGGGGCGGCCCAATTTCACCCCCGAGCCAAGAAACAACTATGCTGATTATCGTGGTTAACAAAAAATGAACAAGCGAGGGGAAAATGACTATAAAAATAAGTAAATTAATCGCCTACCTCTTACTCATTATAATTCTTCTTTTCCTAATCCTCCTTTTAGTAATCAATTTAAAAACCGATTTTTCCGCCTTGGAGATTATTGGGATTCGCTCTCGACCCTCCAGCGTGGAAGTCGAAAACACGCCACTAAAGGTAATCGCTGAGGGCGCGAGCACCAAAAAAATTGAGAGCGCCGATACGTGGCTGGGGCCGGGACAGGTTCATAACGTAGTCGATGTTCGTGGCTCCGGTGTTTTCTATACCCTATGGTATTCAACGACTTCAGAGGTGGTATGGCTTCGAATTACCATCGATGGCAAGGTAATTTGGAAAAACAACACCGGGATTTTTAGCTATGGTTGGGCCTTCAACAAGAACGAGAGCGGGATCGGCGGCGTTACCAGTTACGGCGATTCGGTAACTCACTTAGGGCCGGTCTATGGCGTTTATTTTAAACCGTCTCCAACTGGTCTTCCTTTCAAAGATAGTCTGAAAATTGAATTTGGAAATGATGCTCCGGATAAGCAGCTTGTCTACTATTCCCAGGGGTTTTACTCCATTAACCGCTAAAATATCACTCCATTTTCTCTTTCTCGGGTAAACTTTTTACCTTCTTTGCTCTCTTATTCTCTCCCATTAGCTATGCTATAATGAGCTGGGAAATAAAGAGTTAGAGGACCAGATGGAAATCATTTTAACCCACGTTAATGCCGACTTTGACGCCTTGGCCGCCATGGTTGCCGCTAAAAAACTGTATCCGGAGGCAAGACTTTTTTTTAGTGGCTCTCAAAATAAAAACGTCCGAGATTTTATCACTCTTCACCGCGATCTCTTCGATTTTTTAGATATACATCTTCTCCAAAAGAAGCTGGTTAAGCGGCTCATCGTGGTGGATACTCGAATTGCGGGAAGATTAGGCGAGCTTGAGGACCTAGTTTATCAAGCCGGGGTGGAGATCTTTGCTTTTGATCATCATCCGCCCACCGCTCATGATATAAAGGTTAACCGGGACTTTTCAGAAATTACCGGAGCGACCACCTCCATTCTAGTGAAAATTATTCGCAAAAAGAGGGTAAAGATCTCCCCGATTGAAGCCACTTTGTTTGCTTTGGGAATTCACGAAGATACCGGTTCGCTCACTTATCCCACCGCTAAAACGGAGGACGCTCAAACCTTGACTTACCTAATGACCCAAAAGGCTAATCTAGATGTGATTGCCCATTTCTTGAATTATCCTCTAAATCACCAGCAACATTTGCTTTTAGAAAGACTACTGAAGGCCGCTAAAATTATGGACATTAATGGCTTGAAGGTGGTAATGGTTCAGGCCGAGGTGTCTGATTATGTTGATTCAGCTTCGCTTTTAACCCACAAGCTAAGAGACTTAGAGAACGCCGATGTAATTTTTACCATTTTAAGAGCAGAAGACAAAACGCACATTATTGGTCGAAGCCGCGTTGATCAGGTTGAAGCGGGAGATATTCTGTCAAAGTATGGTGGAGGGGGGCATCCCCAAGCAGCCTCGGCGGCCACAAAGGAGATGAATATCCAAAAAATTGAGGAAGAACTTCTGAAGGAGATTCGGTTAAGAAGTGCATCTAGCCTCACCGCTCAAGAAATTATGACCAAGTTACGCCCGAGCGTGACCGCTTCAACCCGGGTAAAAGAAGCCGAAAAAATCATGAGCCGCTCTGGCGAGACTCAGTTGCCTGTTCTTGAAGCGGGGAAGGTAGTGGGGTTCATTTCCAACCGGGGAGTAGATAGGGCTAACCATTACAATCTGAGCCACGCTCCCGTTAAAGGTTTTATGAATCCTAAGGTAGTGACCGTTAAGCCAAATACGCCCCTTCATCAAATTCAGCAGATTATGGTGGACAAAGACATCGAGAAGCTTCCGGTGACCACCAACGGCAAAATTCTTGGCATTGTGAGGCGCTCCGATGTCCTCAGGTCGATTCACGGCGGTGAATATGTACCTGGAAGAACCTTCCAGGCCAAGTTACGCCTCCAGGGAAAAAGGCTGCTTTGGCCGGCCCCTCTTGGAGTCGAAGAAAAGCTCCGGTTCCTTCCGGCTGAAGTCTGGAATCTCCTGAAAGACCTGGGAAGGATTGCGGCCGAAAATGATTTTGGAGCCTATTTAGTGGGGGGTATTGTACGAGATTTTTTGCTAGGTGTGCCCAATTCTGATCTTGACCTAGTTATTGAAGGGGATGGCATTGCCTACGCCCAAATAGTAGCGGAAAAGCTAAACGGCAAGATTACCTCTCATCCTAAATTTGGGACAGCGGTGGTCACTCTTCCTCACCATCGCGTCGACATTGCTTCAGCCCGCACTGAATATTATCCAAAGCCGGCTGCCCTGCCTGAGGTTGAGTTTTCATCCATAAAAGAGGATCTTTCAAGACGAGACTTTAGTATAAACGCCATGGCCTTGGCCTTAAATCCAACCCATTTTGGTGAAATCCTTGACTTTTTCGGTGGCCAAAAGGATCTTGGGGAACGATACATTAGGGTTCTTCACCCTCAAAGCTTTGTCGAGGATCCTACCCGCATATTCAGAGCGGTCAGGTTTGAACAAAGAGTTGGTTTTAAAATTGAGCCGCGAACCGAGAAGTGGGCCCGAGAGGCGGTAAAAAAGGGCTTCATTGAAAAGTTAAGTCCCGGCCGAATCCGTTATGAATTACAGCTCATCTTATCTGAAGACAAAACTTGGCATATTTTGCGGCGCCTGGACGATCTTAAGATTTTACAACCGCTTTTCCCGAAATCAAAGGTTGATGAGGAATTGAGAAGATCCTTTAGGCGAATTGAAGTGAGTCTTTCCCGCCTAGATTATCACTTGGCTTCAAAGCCTGAGAAGTGGTTGGTATAT
>DATBWY010000193.1:0-9779 GCA_036514555.1 Candidatus Subteraquimicrobiales bacterium | reverse complement strand
AGCTGATCGCGCTCGTGCCGCCCTCGATTCTTGACATCATTTTCGGCGTTTTGGCGATTTTAGGAGGCCTTTTATTCCTGGTGCTTTTTGCGGTTGGAGGCGCGGCCATGGGTGGAGTTGCCGTTGAAGTCGAAGCGGGATTAATGGTCATTTTAGGGGTGGTTTTTGGCTTGATTTTTGCGCTTCTTGGCATCTTCCAGATTATAGTGGGAGTGAAACTGAAGCAGCACGCGTCGTGGTCGAGGATAGCCCAAATCGTTATCGCCATTCTGAGTCTGGGTTCAATTCCGATTGGCACCGCTTTTGGCGTGTATTGCCTTTGGGCCCTATTTAACGAGGAAGGAAAGACATTATTTAAAACGGCTTAGATCTTAAATGCTTTATCAAGTGCGTTAAATTCTATGAGAGAAGCTTTATTGTTGCTTTTTCGATTCGATCTAAAACTTCTCTGTCATTTAGAAACTTAATAGCGGAAACATTCTCAACTACTTGGTTCTTGGTTTTGGCCCCAGGTATTAGCGTACTGACCCCTGTATTCTTCAAAAGAAGACTTAAAGAGATTTGGGTACAGCTCATCCCGTATTTTTCTCCGACCCTTTCGATTTTTTCAGCCACCTTTTTATTAACCGAAAACCGCTCCGGGCCAAAAAGAGGGTCCCATTTCCGCATGTCTCCCGGGGGAAAATCTGGAAATGACGTAAATTTCCCAGTAAGAATTCCCTTAAGCAATGGTTCAAAACCGACAAAGCCAACTTCTCTCTTTTGACACCAGGGAATTAGCTTCGTTTCTGCTTCCCGGTTAAGGAGATTGTAGGGCCCCTGAAAGCTCACAAAGTGAGGATTTTTTGCCACTTTGTTTAGGAGGGCTTTGTTTAGGTTGGAGGCTCCGATGTAACGAATTTTTCCCTGCAGGACCAGCTTTTCCAGAGCTTCTAAGGTTTTATCAAGCGGGGTATTTGGGTCAGGCCAGTGTATCTGGTAAAGGTCAATCCAGTCAGTTTTGAGCCGTTTTAGACTCTGCTCGCAGGCCTCGAAAACGTGTTCCGGACTCAGGTCGTGTCTTATCTTTCCCTTCTTATTCCACCTAAGACCGACCTTCGTGGCCAAAACAACATCACTTCGGCTTTTTCCTAGAGCTTCACCCAAAATTCGTTCCGAATGACCGAGGCCGTAATAATCGGCGGTGTCGAAAAAATTTACTCCCAGCCCCAGGGCCGTTTTTACAGCGGTAACCGAGTCCGCGTCGCTTACTGGGCCCCATTTTTGGCCGCCTATGGCCCAGCAGCCCATCCCAATTCTTGAAACTTTCAGCTCCGACCGGCCTAATCTTTGGTATTTCATTCTAAGCCTTTGTATTCCATTCCCTTAAGATAATCATTGAGGAGTGGTTTTTTGGTAAATAGATACTCGAAGCGCTGATGCAAACTTTCGGCGAAGACAAAGTCTAAATGAGCCGTAGACTCCGGTTTAAAGCTCATAGTCTTTTCCCAGGCTTCCGGAGTTTCCATACAAAGATAGACAAGAACATCTTGCCCACCGTATTTTTTAATCCAATCAATCATCTTTTGGTAAAGTCTAAGCCGAATCGGCTTTACATACCGTTTTTTGCCACAAGATGCCACGACCATCTCCCCATAGGGAAGTTTTGAGGAAGGATGAGCCCTTTTAATTTCCTCTTCCATTCCGGGGGCGAAACGGAGACTGCCCAGGCTTATCCAGGCGATTCGAAAGGGGGACACCTTTTCAAAGAGAAGCTTCACTGTTTCTTCATAGTCTTTTTCCCATTGGGGATAATGGATTAAAGGGTCGAAATGGAATCCCAAGAGATAACCGGCTTCTTGAGCCTTACTGGCCGTGGTTATCCGTTTTTCTAGGGAAGCTGTTCCCTTTTCCTCTTTATCAATAACCCTTTGGGGGTTAAGCGACCAGGAGATGACCGTTCTTCCCCCGTGGTTGAGCCGAAGGAGGTGGTTTACGAAGGATGTTTTGGTTTTAAGCTCCAGTATCGCGTTGGGAATGTCCTTAAAAATCTCAATCAGCCGGGCGGAGAACCCTGTTTCCCGGTCCAATGCCAGGCTATCGGAAAGTTCTCCGGTGGTTACTCTAAAAAAAATTTCGGGATGAGCTTTTGAGGTCACTTTTAATTCCGATGTCACCCTGGAAAAGTCGGTGTAGACCGTGGTGACCGGACTGTTCAAGTAAAATTGCAAAAAGCAGTAGGAACAACTCATGGGACAGTTGGAGATGATGTTTAGGACCCCAAGATTGCAACAAATATAGGGTTTTTCCATCCCGGGACAGGTTTTAAAGTATCTCCCTTTAGACTGTGAAAGAAAAACACTTCTTTTCCCATCATCAAAGGGGTAAGTTTTAAGACCTTCTTTGACGTGAGCTTGGTCGGTGAAAATTATCTTTCGCGGTTTAGATTTTTCAATAAAGTCCTTAACGATGGCCTTTTTTTTGACGTGATTATCAACAAAAACTCGAGTTATTTTGTAGTCCACTTTTAACCGTCTCCCTGGGTCTTCTTCAAACACACTCACAAATTTTTTAGGATTTCTTTTAGGGTTTTTTTGAATTTGGGGCTCTTAAGCGTCTCTAAACAACGGTCAAATTCCTTTTCCTCTCTAATGTCTAGTTCGATCGCAACTTCCGAGCGCTCTAGGGTCTGATCCCAACTAATCTTTAGGGAAGGCGGTGACTCCAGGTTTTTTACTTTTTTTTCGAGGTTTTGGTTTATTTTGGTTAGGGTGGGAAATTTTTGAGCGGCGATCAGTTTTTTTATCTTTTCCAGCCTTTCTTTTTTGCCCTCCTTAAGAGCTAAAGCGGCTTCAATTCCTAAGGAGCGGGCCAACTCTTTTACCTCCTGGTCATGCTTTCTTGATAGGTCGGAAAGACCCTTTGTGACCTCAATAAAGTCACTGGCGCTTGGCAAAATGGTTCTAACGAAGTTTTCAAAAAAACCAAGGGAAGGTGGAGAAATCCCTTTAAGGTGCCGGAAATTTTTAGGAGCAAGGTTCTTAAAAAGGATGAAATCAACGAGATTTTCCGGAAGGTTAAGCAGAGCTGAGACGTCCTCCTTTATCCTGGGGGAAGATTGTAGTCCCATGAGAGGCATAAAGGTATTTATAATCTTGTCCTCACGTAGGCCTGATTCTTCCATGCGCCCCAGAGCCGTAGCTTTTTCAAACAGGTTAAGAGTTCTCGTCGTTTTGTTCTCTTCGATCGAAAAGCTAAAGGCCTCCTCAACGCGAATATCATTGTTTAGTATATAGACCGGGATTTTCTCGAGGCCAATCTCTTTAGCGCCGCTTATTCTTCTAAAACCGGTTAGGATCCGAAAACTTGTCTCATTGGGAACGACTGCCGGCGGGAAAAGAACCCCGTGCCGATCAAGCGAGTCCAGCAACTCTTTTCGGTCGAAACGATGGTCGCTCAAACGAAAATAATCGTCGTCAAGATTAATTTCTTTAAGACTAATCTTTTTTAAATCGAATTTCATGGCGTCTTTAATACGGCTTTGTATCTCTCAATTTTTTTCTGGTAAGTTTGGGCCCGCCCGGTATCACCTCGTTTTAGGCTTCCATTTTTAAGGATCGTTAATTTGGCCACGAGAACTCGAAAAACTTCTTTTTGCTGTTCTTTACCCAAGGGAAAGTTTAAGATTTTTTCCAGGGCTTGGACTCTGAACCGGTCAAGTCCCCAGAATTTGGCGGAAAGTTGATCCTGATGGCCCCCGGTCTTAACGACAAGATTTTCTTTGACCAGACCAACTCTAAAAAGTCTTGTTATCCGGAGCCAAAGGTCATAATCCTCACAGGCCGGAAGACTTTCATCAAAAAGACCTACTTCACGCAAAACTTTTCGGTTGATAAGCACGGCAGAAGGAGAGATAAGACATCTCTCTAAGCACTTTTCAAAAATCCAACCTGCTTGCTTTTCATGGTACCTTTTGGGATTTACCTTAACCCGGTTTCTTAGCCAGATTTCATTGGTTTGGGAGATTAAAAGATCTGGGTTTTTCTGATGAAAAGCGATTTGTTCTTCCATTTTTGCCGGCAGCCACCAGTCATCGGAGTCAAGGAGGGCGAGCGATTCTCCTCGGGCTTCCTTTATGGCTCTATTTCTGGCGGCGGCTACGCCCTGGTTGTTTTGACGAATGACTTTGACCGCCCCATTATACTTGGTGAGAAGGAGAGGCGTTTTGTCGGTGGAGCCGTCGTCGACGACAATAACTTCAAACGGGCGGCGTGTTTGGTTAAGAACCGAATCGACCGCGCGGGCCATTTTTCGAGCTCTATTATACGTGGGGACCAAAACGCTGATTTTCATTGGAAAGCCCTTTTTGACTCAATTAGAAAGGTTAAAAAATCGAAAAGCACGTTTGCCATATCCAAAGACAGGCTATTTCCGATACTTTTCAGTGTTTTTTCGGCTGCGTCGTCAGCGTAATCAGACACTATTTTAAAGCATAATACAGGTACTTTAAACCCCGTCGCTATTTCTAATATTGGGTAGGCTTCCATATCAACCGCTATAGCCTTTGTTATAGCCAGTTTTTTGTGGCCGCGGTCAGTCACGGGTTTTTCGGCCGTAACCAGGGCGCCTTGGTGATAAGGGTAATTCGAAGAGGAAAAAAACTCCGAAGCGGCTTTAAAGGAAAGCGTGTCTCGGAGGTTTAGCGGCTTCGAATTTGCATTAAAACTCTTAACCTCATCGGCCAAAATCCAGTCTCCGAGCTTCATTTGGGAATGAAGGGCCCCCGCGAAACCGAAGTTCAAGACAAGCTGCGGCAGATTTCGGGGGGTGGAAAAAAGGGGAACAAGGCTTGATCTAACGGCTTTTTCTCCTAATCCCGTTAGAACTAGCTCGATCGAGACGTTTTCAAAAAAAGTCGGTAACGGATTCCCGATGGTTAGAAGCCGTTTGAGCCTAAGCTTTTTGCGGATTTCTTTAAACTCTAAAGGATGGGCGGCGACCAAAAGAAGACTAGGATTTTTGGTTTCTTGGGCATCATCAAGCATGGTATCTATTTCATCCGTTTGATTTTTATTCTATTTTAACCTGCCTATTCTCTTTGGCCAATCTTCGAGCATTCACCTTTTTCTTTAAGTAATAGGGCCAATATGAAGATCAATGTTAAGGATGGTTTTTTGAAATTCTTCATGGGGCTAAATTCAACAAGTTCGGTGTCGGCCCCGACTAATTTTTGGATAAAAGGGATGGTTGTTTTACGCTGTGCTTGGAAACTATTTCAATCGGTCGGTGACATCGATGAATCCATAAGGTTTGACCTTGGTGGAAAAGTAACTTTTGTCCTCGTGCCTTTGGAACTTAGCGCCAAAATATTGGTTAAAAATTAAGCGGAAGGAATTCACTGGAGTTATGGAAGGGTAGAGAACTTTCTTGCCATCGCCCGGCAAGTAATAGGCGTTTAGGATGTTCATCCTTTCGTTCAAGAGCTCGCGAGACGGGTTGTCCCAGCCGGTTATAGACGAAGGACCGTGATCAGACTGTAAAATGATGATAGGAGGAGTTTTAGAGTTTTTTAAGATTTTATTTATCACTCCCTCCACTCTTTTATTAGCGTAAATTAACTGCTCAAGGTAGGGCTTCTTATACCTCCAGACTTTACCCCCCATTTCAAAGCGTCCTAGACCGACCGGGTTCCCATTTCGGTCGAATAGGTAGGGCTGGTGGGGAATGACCAAATGGGCGAAGGTAAAAGTGGGTTCTTTTATCTTTGGGACTTCGCCTAATTTTTGGAAATTGTATAAAATTCTCTTCCGGGCGTGGGTTTTGACGTAAGAGCGGGTAAGGGGAGCCAAAGCGGTGGACTCGAGCAGAACCCGGTTAAAATCGTCCAGCACATAGGGAAAATAGGCGTAGTTTATATCGGCCCACTTGTTGCTTCTTGTTGGGCCCCATCCTGTCGAAAAGTGAACAAATTTGTATCCGTCAGCTTTTAACAGTTTCGCGACCTTGTTATTAGAAATCATTAAGTAGGGCACGGTGGGGTCCTGGGAGTTTTTGCTTACCACCTTGCTAACGCCGTTAAGGTGTTCCATGTTAAGGGAAGAGGCCAGCGACAATTGGGTAAAAGTGTAGTTGCTGCTGCTTTTTTTGGCGACGTAGAACCCCTTTTTTTCCAGCCGCTTAATAAACTTGCTGTTGTCGTAGTTAAAATTTTTTTTGAGAGTATCGGCCCTTGCGTAGGTGTCCAAAATAATATAGTAAATGTCGGGTTTGTTTTGGGCCCGGTTGAGAGTTTTAGAGTCAGACTTTATCGGCTTCAAGTACTCAGAAAGCATTTTATTTGCTTTTAAGGACCTGGCCCGGTTTACTTCATAAGCGCCAATGTTGTAAGCGGAGGATAAAACTAAAATCAAGGCCGTAATGTTGAGATAAGCGGTAAGAACCGGAAAGCTGCTCTTCCACTTTTTAACCCCCCAAGAGCTTGCGGCCAAAATCATTGCCCCTGCGACGAGTATATGAAGATCGGTGCCTAAGACGAAGCTACCCAATTTGAGATTTTTGGTTTTGAAATAAACGTCACGGTAGGAAAAAAAAATGATCATGAAGAAAGAAACGGCTACGCCCGATTTGTATTTGTCCCGAAAAAAGTACTTTCCTAGTCGGAAAAGCAAGAAGCCAAGAGTGACAAACACAGTGATAGGGAGAATAACTTCGGAGAGGCCCGCCTGTGTTCGGTTTCTGAAAAACAGGGAAAGTATCGGGAAGATTGCGAACAGATAAGGATGAATGATAGCGGATTTTAGGGCCTTCATCGCGGTTTTTTTTCCATCAAATACAAGGTTCGGCTGGAATTAAGGATATCAACTTGGGCGTGGAAATCAAAAAACTTACCGAACTCACTCTCGAAACTTTCTTTTTTATAATCGGTAAAAATATCTTCTCGTGTCGCGAGAAGCCGTTTAACCTGGGAATCGCTTTTGGGAATATACTCGATAATCAACCAGTTACAAATCTTCGAAAAAAAGGGCGCGAGCATCGAAAAAGGCACATTATTGGAGATTGCCAGGTGATGGAGGAGCGCCAAAGCCAAGGCGGTGTCCGCCGGTCCTCGCTCCAGCAAAGACATTCTTTCCTTATTCTCCCAACCAATACTGGGACTAGGATTAGTGAGGTCAAATAGGAGGGGGAGAATATTGGGCTCTCTCTTCTCGCAGCACTCGAGATAATTCTTTTCGACCGAAACCGGGTCGATATCCAGAGAAAGAGTGCGCATACCTTTCTTGCTGGCAATTCGGCTAAACAAGCCGGTGTTTGCGCCTAAGTCCCAGACGGATCGCGGACGGGGGGTTATCATCTCCAAAAAATCTTCAACCAGTTCTTTTTTGTGCCCGAGCGCGTGCGAATCATAATTGGTCGCCTGGTAATAATCCCCCCATTCAGTTTTTTTTGGATGCCACCTCATTTTTTTAATGGCCCCTTCTAAATTATCAATAAGACCCAAAAGCGCCACCCGGCTCATCTTGGCGCGCCTTGGCTTGACCGGTTTGTTCGCGAAACGCTCCTGGCTTTTTGCGTGTAAATGGATGTGAGAGAGTAAAGAAAATTTGAGACGGCTTCTAAAGGGAAGAAGAGAGCTGGCTAAATCCAAGGGGGGACCATCGATATATATTTTAAGTAGCTGGTTAAGACGGGTATCTCTTAGGGATTTAAGGGCCAAAGGAGCCAAAAAGTGCTGACAGAACTGTCTGTACGCGACCCAAGGGGTGCCTTCCTGATATTTCTGGAAGGAAAGGGTGTCGATAAATATCGGTTTACCGTTATGGAATTGGACGTTATAAGCACTACAATCCTTAAGCGACATCCCAAACTTGAGAGCTTTTTTTTGAATCGTAAGGGTTAAGAGAGCCGCGTCTTTTAGCTGGCTAAAACACCACTCGTAAGGGTAGGATATAAACGGTATCAATTGAGGTTTTATTATTTTGTAAGCTTTGTCTGATTTTGCCCGGTCTTTTCCAACCTCGTCGTGAGGAACTAATAGCTCCTCGTCTATTAGAGCCCGGTAAAGACCGGATTTCATCAAGTGCTCGTAATCCTCCCGGTAAGGGTGGTTTATCTGGCGATAAATTAACCCATCCTCTTTAAAAAGGAAGCCGGCCGGGTCACGGAAAGAGCCCGGTACTTTGCCGTTCTTCATTTACTTGTTCACCTTTTTGGTCTTGAAAAGGTTGCCCAGGAAAATTTTGATATTTTTCCAGAACATTTTTATTGAAAACAAGGCTCCCAGCAAACCTCCGATAAGAAGCTGAAGAAAATAACTTCCGGTACCGGGATCAAGATAGGCGTAGGCGTAAGGAGGAACGACCGTTAGGAAAATGGCGTACCCGAGAATTAATTTTAATAGCAGTCTAAAGCGTTTCATTTGGGCCCCTCTCTTTAGTTTGGGAAGTCGCAAGAGTGTTTGGGTTAGAAGAAGTTGTTTTTTTTATCTTGTAATATACCAAAACCATTTTAGGTTGGCAAAGTGTTCCCCCTCTTGTCTCTGGCGAGAAGCAGGGGCTGTCACTTCACCCTCTTTGGTCTCAAAATGCTTGAAGTTAAGCCGCTAAAAGGGCGGTGGGCCACGAAGCCCCGCATCTCTCACGGAGCCCCTTTCGGCAAAGTGTAGCTTTAGAGGGAAAACATTTTGCGTCTAGAAGTTTTTAGAAAACTGGAGAAAGATGGATTATTGGGATGTTTTGAAGCGCTCTCTAGACATTACCTGGAGACACAAATCTTTATGGCTGTTCGGCTTCTTGCAGGCGTTGTTTAATGCCGGCGGTAATTTTCGTTTTCCTTCGGGAGCCGGTGATTTTGAGGAAATATCCAGGAATGCTCCTTCACCCCAAATTTATGAAACTTTTTTTACGCCCCTTATTATAATCATCCTGATTTTGGCGGGAATCATCCTCCTTCTCTTGGCTATTTTTGTTTCCTTTCTGTCCCAAGGAGCTTTAATAGGGCAGGTTTTGGACGTTCAGGAGACCGGCAAGACCAGCATTAAAAACGGCTTTAGACACGGTTTTCGGTCCTGGCTTTATCTCTTCGGGATCGGTCTTATTGTTTGGGTTCCCTTTACCATCGGACTTTTAATCGTCGGCGGAATCTTGGCTCTGCCGGCGATTATAGGTTTCTTGGCTCAAAAAATTGCTCTCGGTATTATCCTTGCCATCCTGGCGGTTTTTCCTCTAATCGGGCTCATTATCGTAACGGCCATTCCCCTCTCTTTGATTACGGTTTTTGGCTTTCGTTTTCGGGTGGTGGAAAGAACCAAAGTCTTTGAGTCAGTGCACGAAGGCTTCAGGCTTTTTAGAGAAAATTTGGGACCAACCCTCTTGATGTGGTTAATCCTGGTTGTAGTTGGAATGGTAACGGGAGGAGCCTTTTTCATCATTGCTTTTTTCGTCGCTGTTCCAGTTTTTTTGCTGGCGACTTTAAACTTTTGGTTTATTATTCCGGTGGCGATTCCTGCTCTTCTGGGACTCGCTTTCTTGGGGGGTTTGCTGCAAGTTTTTTTCTCTTCGGTTTGGACACTAACCTTTTTTAGCTTTCATCCCCCACCTCAAGCCGCTCAATCTCAAATTTAGAGTGCTGTTTGGAGCGCCACTTAAATCAGCGTTCGATGAGAAGGTTTATACTCCACCAGTTTCCCTAAGGTTTGAGCTTCACCTGATGGCGGCCGGTTTTACATCGCTTAACTATTTCGGTACAATCTAAAGATAATTTTCTCACGAGGAACTTAAAATGCAGCAAAAAGTGGAAAGAAA
>DATBWY010000192.1:0-4194 GCA_036514555.1 Candidatus Subteraquimicrobiales bacterium | reverse complement strand
GTAACACTGTTATCTCCAACCGAAATTACCTGGTAAGGAGACTCATCCACCCGATCACCTTCTTTAACCTTGTAGGCCACTCCTCCGTATTTAACCGAGGCAAACTTAACCCCCGCCTCCTCAGTGATGTCTTCAAGAGCTAGCCTCTGGTTTTGAGTTTCGGTGGTTTGGGTTGAAGCGGGGGGAGCGGTTTCGGTCCCAACTAACGGCTGGAAGGGATCTTTATACTCATAACTGGCAAAGGCTTCTTTGTCCTTGTTATTTTCTGTTTGAGGCTTAGCCACGTCCGTCGGATTATCTTCATTGCTTGAACTTTTTTGAGCGGTCTTGTTGTTTCCTTGGGAACTTTCCGGTGGTTTTTTATTTGCTTTTTTCGTCCGCTCTTCCGGTGGTTTGGGGGTGGTGGCAACCGGTGGTCCTTTGGCGGACCGCAGGTAGAAGTAGAAGAACAACGAACTTGCCAGAAGAAAGAGCAAAGTCGCCCCGGTGATTAGCAAAATAAGCTTTTTATCCTTGGAAAGATTTTTTTCTTTTGGAACTTCCGTTTCCTCGGTAACCACAAAAATCCCCTTACTTCACAATCGGAAAACCGTCCTTTATTAGGATGGCGGCGGGCTTCCGGAATCGTTGTTTTCGGTTCCGCCCGGCGCCTCTTGTTGCTGCTGCTGTTTTGGCACTTTCTTAAACACGAAGGCAGTCGCTTTAACATCTATCTTAATATGAGGAAGCTTATTTTCGCCTTCGGCAATTTCTAAACTATTTATTTTTAATTCTCGAGTTAAGGTGTTCACCCGCCAAAGAAAATCGACTAAATCCCGGTAATATCCGTCCACGGAGATCTCTAAGGGCAACTCGGCGTATTCAGACTGGCCCACTAAGGCCGCCGTCTTGAAGGATACGAATCGCACTCCCGATTCATTAGCTAATCTTTGCACTTCCCGCAGGATGGCTGGAAAATCCTCGGTAACGGGCACTTTGGCCGAAAATTCTTTAATTTTCGCCTCAATCTTTTTTAACTCGTTTTTGGCCTCTTCTAATCGCTCTACAGTGGCTTTCGCGCTTTCAACGTCCGCTTCTATTTTTTCTTGCTCTTCTCCCAGACTACCTAACTTTTGGGCCTGCGGGCGATAAACCATTAAAGCAAAGCCCAGTAGTATAAAAGCGGCTACTCCTAAGGTGATAAAAATTTGATGCTTGACTGACAATCGCATTTTTCACTCCCCGGATTTAACTTCGGAAGAAGTGGAAGTTGAAATATTCGAAAGGTTGGCGGAAGTTTCAAATTCGATGACTGTTTGTCCCTGAAAATCACCCTGTTGGGAATATTCAAGCCAAACGTTACTCAAGCTTTTGACCTCACCCAGACGAATTAGCCACTGAGCAACCGAAGGATGTTCAAACGTATAGCCCTTGAATCTCAAGACCGGACTGGCCCCTTCGATTTCGCTGGTAAGCGAAGTGAGCCAGACATCGCTAGGAATCACCATTCCAACTTCGTATAAGATCTCGTGCCAAGGAATTTCGTCAGTTAGAGCCTTATCTAAAATACTCTCTTGGGCCTGGAGCGTCTTTTTCTCTGCTTCAAACTTTTTAAGAATATTGATTTTCCTCTTCAGCCCGTCGCTCTGAACTTTTAAATCTTCAACCACATTTTCTTTCTGAGAGACCTGCACGGAAAGCAGGGTATAGATCAAAAAAAGTACAAAAACCAGAACGACAGTACTAATAATTAACACAAATAAGAGGCGTTCAGCGCGTCTTTTTTCGAATACTTCAGGAGGCAAAAGATTTATGTTTATTGAATTTATTGAATTCATCGCAAACCTCTTAGGGCAAGTCCGACTGGAATGGCTAAAGATGCCTCTTCTCGTTCTATCTCTTCCCGCGAGATGCCCTGAGCGACCTTTAGGTGTTGAAGAAGCTGAGACAGCTCAATTTTGGTTTGAAATTCTTTTTCTAAGAGCTGGGGTAAATTTTTAAGGTTCGCGCCACCGCCACTTAAGATAATTTGATCGATCTTTTTTGGGTGCGGCGTTTGGGCCAGGTAATAGTCAAAAGACCTCCGAATCTCCGTGGCAAACTTTAGACTTTCTTTTTCTAAAGCTTTTTGTGCCTTCGCCTCCTTGTTCTCCGGCTGAGTCTTAGAAAATCCATTATTTTCATCGGGCAACCCAATTTGTATTTTTAGCTCCTCAGCCTCAGCAAAGGAGATTGAAAGCTCTTCGGATACGGCTGTCGTAAAAGAGTTACCCGCTAAAGGAGTCACCCTTACAAAACGGGGAATCCCCATCTCGGCCAGAGCAATATCGGTAACGCCGCTGCCGATATTTACTAAAGCTACCACGTCACCGTCGCTGCTCGCCTCTTCATCCAAAACAGACGAAGGCTTAGAAAGAAGTGACCGAATCAAAGCGAAAGAAGAAACGTCTATGGCGTCCGGCTTTAACCCTGCCTTTTCAACGGCGAGAACGGTTTGCCTTATCATGTCTTTTTGGGCCGCAACCAGCAAGACCTCCATGAACTGATCATCGCTCTCGTTCCTAAATTCTTTCACAATTTGAAAATCGAGAATTGTTTCCTCAACCGAAATCGGAATAAATTCTTGAACTTGATAGCGAATTGAACGTTTAAGCTCCTCTTTATCCATAAAGGGCAATTCTATCAGGCGAATAACGACTTTTTGGTTTGATACCCCCACCACGACCCGCTTGCCTTTGAGACCGGCGTTTCGGGCAAGGCGAGCCAAGGACGCTGAAACCGCCTCGACGTCAACAACTTCTCCCTCCGCCACAGCTCCAACCGGTGCTTTGATCATGGAAAAAGCAGCAATCGATAATTGAGGAGAGTGTTTAAGCTTTACAATGCGAAGATTACTGGTGCCCACCTCCAACCCAATCGGAGGTAAACCTCTTGTCATAAGGGCCAAAAATCCTCCGTAATCACGTATTTTAATCTTTTGATGTAATATTTGTTTCGCCAAAAAAAATGATTTTCCTTGATTTTCCTTGATATGGGAGGAATTTATGAGGAAAATTTTTCTAACTTGACAAAAGATCGGCAAAAGTTGTGTATTAAAAAAACGGGGAATTGCGAGTTGAGGGTTCAGGGTTAAAGAATGGCAGTCAAAAGTCAGGAGTCAAGAGTCATGGGACAAGGTCGAGGGGCGAAGGGCGAAGGGGACGCTTTTAGGATTTGAGATTTGATGTTTCATTGGTCATTGGTGCTTGTGATTTGATATTTGATCTTTCATTGGAATTTGTGATTTGGGATTTGGGGTTTGGGTTTAATAACAGGGGGTTATTTTGAGTCGGCAGGAGCTTATTATCTCAATTATCCTAGTAGGAGTGGTGCTGGCTGGTGGAGTGATCTTTCAAAAAGCTCAAGCTCCTGGATATCTTGACAAACCCTATTTTAAGGAAAAAATCCTTTTCGATACCTACGTCTTCATCAAAGCCTATGGCAAAAACCGGCAAAAAGTTGAAAATGGCGTCTCCAAAGCCTTCGAGGAAATGGAAAAACTAGACCGGTCAATGAACTACTTTGACGATGCGAGCGAACTCTCAAAGATTAACCGCACCGCTGACAAGAAAAAGATGAAGGTCTCCAAAGCACTACTAGACATAATCTCTCTTTCTAAAATGTATGAGAAAAAAACCGGTGGAGCCTTTAACATAGCGATTGGACCAGTGATGGACCTCTGGAGTTTTGGAGAAAAGGAAAACGTTCCCACCTCGAAGGAACTCGAATCCCGTCTTTCCCTGGTAGACATGGAGGGCCTCAAAACTGAACCAGAAAATAGCACCCTTTGGTTCGAAAAAAAAGGGATGAAACTTGACCTGGGGGGAGTAGCGAAGGGATACGCGGTAGACAAAGCCGTTAAAGTTCTCAAAAGTTCCGGCATCTCTCAGGCTCTCATAAGCGCCGGCAGTAGTACGACCGTCATCGACTCAAAACCTGGCCAAAGGGGTTGGAAGATTGGAATAAAACACCCCCGAAAAAAGGGAGATACCATCTTAGGTACCCTCCTTTTAAAAAACAAAAATATTAGCACTTCCGGGGACTATCAGCAGTTTTTCAAACGGGGTCACAAACGCTATCACCACATCCTAGATCCAAAAACAGGCCAGCCCGCCGAAGGAATTATCAGTGCCACTATAATCACTTCCAGGCACGCGGCCGAGGCCGATATTTTAT
>DATBWY010000191.1:0-15283 GCA_036514555.1 Candidatus Subteraquimicrobiales bacterium | reverse complement strand
CGGTTGCTCGAAAGAGCTCCTTAAAGCGCCTTAAAACGGAAAATAATCTGAGATTGAGATAGATGGGAGGAAAATGTTTACCGGAATTATTGAAGAAATGGGCCGAGTTAAAGATTTTAAGCGAGCCTTAAAGAAAGCCGTGCTAACCGTTAAGGCTCAAAAAATCATGGAGGATATTGAAACAGGAGTTTCCATTGCTTTAAACGGGGTCTGTTTAACCGTGATCGATTGCCAAAAGGATGCTTTTTCGGTGGAGGTTTCGCCGGAGACACTGAGCCGAATCAATATAGGTTCATTGAAGATTGGGGATACCCTGAACTTGGAGCGGTCACTCCAATTTGGTTCAAGGCTGGGAGGTCACATGGTAACCGGTCACATAGACGGGCCAGGAAAAATTTTATCCAGAACAACCAAGGGAAACTCGGTAATTCTGAAAGTCCAATTTCCTCATCATCTTAAAGGACAAATTGTGCCCCAGGGCTCCATCACTATTGACGGGGTGAGCCTAACAGTGGCGGAGATTAAAAACGACGCTTTTACGGTTTCAATTGTTCCTCACACCGCCGAGGTTACAAGTTTAGGGAAGGTCGCTACCGGGGCGAAAGTTAACTTAGAGACCGATCTCATTGGCAAGTATGTCAAGGAACTGCTGGTTTCGAAGGGCATGAAGGCCCAAATGATATCTTTTTTTGGGAATCGAGGTGCTTTACATGGTCTTCAGTCTCATTGAGGATGCGATCGATGATATCAAACAAGGAAAAATAGTTATTGTGGTTGACGACAAGGATCGGGAGAACGAGGGCGACTTCGTGATGGCGGCCGAAAAAGTGACGCCCGATGCCATCAATTTTATGTCAAAGCACGGGCGGGGACTTATTTGCATGCCCTGTGATTCTCGAAGATTAGAGGAGCTAAAAATTCCTGCTATGACTCCAAACAACACCTCCGCTCACGATACCGCTTTTACCGTTTCTATTGGGGCAAAGGGAAAAATCACCACTGGTATCTCCGCTTATGACCGGGCGGTGACCATTTTGGCGGTGGTTGATCCCAAAACAAAACCAGAAGGTCTGTCCATGCCGGGGCACGTCTTTCCCCTAAGAGCGAAAGAGGGAGGGGTGTTGCGAAGGGCGGGCCACACCGAAACGGCGGTCGATTTAGCTCGCTTAGCCGGGCTTTTTCCGGCCGGTGTCATCTGCGAGATCATGAATGAAGACGGAACAATGGCCCGGGTTTCTGAACTGGAAAAAGTGGCTAAAAAATTTAACCTTAGAATGATTACCGTGGCTGATTTAATCAAGTACCGGAGACGCACCGAAAAATTGGTGGAAAGATTAGTCGAGGTCAACTTGCCCACCGCTTTTGGTGATTTTAAAGTCATCGGCTACAAAAGCATCCTGGATCAAAGATGCCACTTGGCTCTGGTAAAAGGCGAGGTTAAAGGCGAGAAAAACGTTTTAGTCCGGGTTCACTCCGAGTGTCTTACCGGCGATGTTTTTCACTCGCTTAAGTGCGACTGTGGCGCTCAAAGAGAAGAAGCCTTAAGAAAAATTGAACAAGAGAAAAAAGGGGTTTTCTTGTATATAATCGGCCAAGAAGGCCGGGGAATTGGTCTTATCAACAAACTCCGGGCCTACAAGCTTCAAGAGGAAGGGAAAGATACTGTTGAAGCCAACAAGGTCCTCGGATTTCCGGCCGATCTTAGGGACTACGGTATCGGAGCCCAAATTTTAGTTGACTTAGGACTCTCAACTATGAGATTAATGACTAATAACCCCAAAAAAATCGTTGGTCTAGAAGGATATGGACTGAAAGTGGTAGAAAGAGTTCCTATTGAAATTAAGGCCACCCCTGAGAATTATGCCTATTTAAGAACGAAGCGGGAAAAACTTTCTCATTTTTTGGATTCTTGGTCTTCCGATAATCAAGTTCCCGCTGAATGAAGATGAGCACATTTTCTCTCGCTATGACGCTCTTGATACGAAACTTGCGACTGACCGCAAAAAATCTAGCAAAGGAACAAAAAAATGAAAACTTTTGAGGGTAAATTAATAGCTAGAGGGTTTCGCTTCGGAATAGTGGTGAGCCGATTTAATGAGTTTTTGAGCTCTAAACTTTTGTCAGGGGCGCTGGACGCCTTAAAGCGCCACGAGGCCGATGAAGATCAAATTGAGGTGGCCTGGACGCCTGGTTCTTTCGAGATTCCTTTGGTTGCTAAAAAAATGGCTGGCTCTGGAAGGTATGACGCCCTAATTTGTCTCGGAGTTGTCATTAGGGGAGAAACTCCTCATTTCGATTATATTTGCAGCGAAGCCGCCAAGGGGATTGCCAAAGCCTCTTGGGATCAGGAAATTCCGGTTGCCTTTGGGATAATCACCGCGGACAGCGTGGAGCAGGCCATTGACAGAGCGGGAACCAAATCAGGAAACAAAGGCTGGCAGGCAGCTGTTTCGGCCATGGAGATGGCAAACCTCCTGAAAAATTTAGGAACGAGGGATGAGAGATCAGTTTAGATGGAGTAACATAAATCTGATCTGAATTTCTCCCCAAAAGGCAAGGAGGTGGTAGATATGATCGAAGAAAAGCCCTGGGGTAATTTTAAACAGTACGTTTTTAATCAGCCGTGCTCTGTAAAGCTCATAACGGTCCGCCCTAACCAGGAAACCAGCCTGCACTTCCATAATTTAAGGGACGATATGTGGGTTATTCTCGATGACGGGCTAAAAGTTCAAATTGGTGATAAAATACATGAAACAAAATCCGGCGAGGAATACGTGATCCCGGCCGAACAGCTTCACCGCATCATTTCCACCGGTAAAAAAGGACGCGTTCTAGAAATAGCCTTTGGTCACACCACTGAAGAGGATATTTTAAGAATAAAAGACGATTACGGGCGCCAAATTGTCCGAAGCGAGGAATAAACAACAGAACTTTAGGTAAGGAGTGAGAAAGTGAAACTACATTTTATCCAACCCTATCATCCATCCGCAAGTGTGAAGCAATTTGGAAGAGTTTATATGAGTTCTTTGACGATACCCGCTTTGGCGGGACTCGTTCCCCAAGAAGTAGACGTCTCAGTGGTAGACGAGAATGCAAGGCCGATAGATTTCGACAAGAAAGTGGATTTAGTTTGTATTACCGCCCTTACACCCGCCGCCACCCGGGCCTATGAAATCGCTGACAAGTTTAGGGCGAAGGGGACAAAGGTTGTTTTGGGCGGAGTCCATCCGACTCTTATGTCCGAGGAGGCGTCAGCCCACGCGGACTCGGTGGTTTTAGGGGAAGCCGAGGGAGTTTTTAGCGATGTGCTCCGAGATTTCCAAAACGGAGGCTTGAAAAAGTTTTATAGCGCTCAGACTAAGCCTGATTTAAAAATGTTGACTACTCCCCGGCGAGACCTTATGAATGGGTCAGATTACATTAACATCCCCAAGGTGGAAACTTCCCGCGGCTGTCCTTTTGACTGTAGTTTCTGTTCTACCACCGTTTTTTTCGGGCGCAAGATGCGTTACCGTCCCGTAAACGAAGTGGTTGATGAGATAAAAGAGATGAAAGAGAAGTTTGTCTTTTTCACCGACAATAACATTGTGGGCAACCCCAAGTACGCCAAAAGACTTTTCCAGGCCTTGATTCCGTTGAAAATAAAGTGGATGAGTCAAGGGTCCCTCAATCTTGCCAGAGATGTTGAACTGCTCAAATTGGCCGCGAAGAGTGGTTGCATCGGGATGCTTATTGGTTTTGAGTCCGTAGCTCAAAAAACGCTCGAGGCTATCGGAAAAAAAGTTAACAAAGTTAAAGAATATATCCAGGCGGTCAAGAGAATTCACGCCCACGGCATCGGTATTATCGGTTGCTTCGTCTTTGGTTTTGACGAGGAGGATAAAAGCGTTTTTAAAAAGACTCTTAGGTTCATAAGGCGGCTGAATATAGAAGTGCCGCAACTAACCATTCTTACGCCTTACCCCGGAACCGTTTTACGGAAGAAACTGGAGGAAGCAAGCCGGATTCTTCACAACAAGTGGGAAAAGTACGACGCCACTCACGTCGTTTTTATGCCCAAATTAATGTCTCCCGAGGAATTAAAGAAAAGATACAACAAAATCTGCAAAAAAGCCTATAGTCACTGGGCCATTGTTATTCGAGGCTTGAAGAGCTTTATTTATCTTCGGTCCTGGCGTAATGTGCTCGCCTTTTGGCAGGTGAACTTGGTTTATAGAAAGTTGTTTATGGTGGGCGCCAAAGAAAAACTCTAACTTCTTACTTGTTTGCGCGATTTTTACCCCTGTGCTATATTTAAAGTCGAGAAGACGCTTTTTTAGGAGTGGGTTTTAACCCACTCTTTTCAATTGTCCTAAGCTTATTTAAAAAAGGATCTGAAAAGTTCAAACTTCTGGAAATTGTCTTCTCCCTTTGGGATAATGTGGTAGTAGTAGGAGGGTTCAATGAACTTAGAGTTAATTGAGGCTCTAAAACAAATAGAGCGGGAGAAAAAGATAGATGCCGCCAAGATTATCGAGGCGTTAGAGGGCGCTTTGCTTGCGGCCTATCGCAGAAACTACGGTCCTTCGCCGGATACTCGGGTAGAGATTAATCCGGAAACTGGCGAAATGAAAGTCTTTTCGCAGCAGGAGATCCAGGAAAAAGGTAAAGAGCCCCAGGTAACGGAGGTTGAAGTTACTCCGTCGAATTTTGGCCGGATCGCGGCGCAGACCGCTAAACAAGTAATTTTGCAAAGGATCCGGGAGGCCGAGCGCGAGACGATGTTTCAGGAGTACAGCGGGCGCGAGGGGGACATTGTTACCGGAATTGTCCAGCAGAATGACCAGAGATACACCCTGGTTAATCTAGGAACCGTTGAGGCTCTTCTGCCCCCACCAGAGCAAGTTCCCGGAGAAAAGTATGAGCACGGAACGCGTATTAAAACTTACATTGTGGAAGTTCGAAAGACGGCCAAAGAGCCGCAGATTATTGTTTCCCGGACTCATCCCGGCCTTTTAAAAAGGCTCTTTGAGTTGGAAGTTCCTGAAATTTACGACGGCTTCGTGGAAATAAAAGCGGTGGCTAGAGAACCGGGATACCGATCGAAAATAGCGGTCGCCTCGCGAGAGAAAAGCGTGGATCCGGTTGGAGCTTGCGTTGGGCCGAGAGGTTCCAGAGTGAGGATGGTGGTAAGCGAGCTTAAAGGGGAAAAGATAGATGTTATTCAGTGGAACGACGACCCCAAAGTTTTAGTTGCCAACGCTCTGTCTCCGGCGAAAGTCAAAAGCGTGGATGTTGGTGAGAAAGAACAGGCAGCGAAGGTAATCGTCGGAGACGATCAACTTTCGTTAGCTATTGGCAAGGAGGGGCAAAACGCCCGTTTAGCCGCGAAACTTACCGGTCTGCGCATCGATATTAAAAGCGAATCTCAGGCTAAAAAAGAAGCTGAAAAGGCAGAAGAACGGAAGAGCGAAGCGGCCGAGAAAGCCCGGAAAACTAAAAAAACTGAAAAAGCGAAAAAAAGTGGCCAAACTGAAGTTCAAATGTGTAAGGCTGTAACCACCAAAGGAACGCCCTGTAAAAGCAAGGCCAAGCCAGGCAGCGAATATTGCGGTCGGCATCAGCCTAAAGAATAACTAAAATAATCTTTTTGAAGACTTAAGATGAAAAAGGTTCCCCTAAGAACCTGTATTGGATGTAGAGAGACAAAACCAAAAAAAGAGTTAATCAGGTTGGTACGCACTCCGGCGGGGGAGATTAAGATTGATCTCTCTTCCAAGCTGAGCGGCAGGGGTGCTTATTTCTGCCGAAAGAGTGAATGCTTCGAAATGGCGGTGAAGAAAAAGCGAATTCCTTGGGCCTTAAAAACAGAGGTAAACCGGAGCGAGCTCGAGGAGTTGCAAAAAATTTTCAATGAGGTTGTTTTAGGGTGATGGTTGTGGCGAAGACAAAAGATTTAAGAGTCAGAGAAGGCAGTACCGTTAAAGAATTCGCGGAGCTTATTAAAGAGAGCCCCTCTGACCTGATCAAAAAACTAATGGCCTTGGGGGAAATGATTACCATAAATCAGCCTTTGAGCCCGGAGGCGATCAGCGTTTTAGCCGAAGAGTTTGGCTATAAAGCCAAGATAGTCGCCCCCGAGGAAGAAGAGTACGAAGGGGAAGAAAAAGATCTTGAGGGGCGCCCTCCCGTCGTCACTATTATGGGTCACGTTGATCACGGAAAAACCCTCCTCTTAGACGCCATTCGGAAAACAGATGTGGTTTCCACCGAAGTTGGGGGCATCACCCAGCACATCGGCGCCTATCAAATAGTTTATGATAACAAAAAAATTACCTTTGTTGATACCCCTGGTCACGAAGCCTTTACGGCCATGCGGGCCAGAGGCGCCAAAATAACCGACATTGCCGTTCTTGTAGTGGCAGCGGATGACGGCGTGATGCCACAAACAGTTGAGGCCGTTGACCATGCCCGGGCGGCTCAAGTTCCTATAATCGTTGCCATCAACAAAATTGATAAGAAAGGGGCTAATCCCGATCAAGTGAAACGCCAGTTAGGCGAGATCGATTTGGTTCCGGAAGAGTGGGGCGGACAAACTGTTTTTGTTTCCGTCTCAGCCAAGCAGCGCCAAAACCTTGAGGAGCTGCTGGAAATGATTCTTTTGGTGGCCGAAATTAATGGCTTTAAGGCAACTCTTCACGGGCCCGCTAGGGGAATATCCATTGAAGCTAAACTTGACAAGGGAAGAGGCCCGGTGGCAACGGTCTTGGTTCAACACGGCGTTTTAAAAGTTGGAGATGCTATTGTTTCCGGACAGACCTACGGCAAGGTTCGAGCGTTACTCAGCGACAAGGGCGACCCGGTTTCCGAGGCTACTCCTTCCCAGCCGGTGGAGGTTTTGGGATTTTCAGCCGTGCCCGCGGCCGGCGATGAGGTTCGAGTAGTAGCTAGCGAGAAAGTTGCCCGGGAGATCGCCGAAGAACGGGCGCTAAAGAGAAGACTAATAGAAAGAGGAGCGCCTCGTCACATAAGTCTCGATGATCTTTCCGAGAGGATTAAAGAGGGGGAAATCAAGGAGCTTAAACTGATACTAAAAGCCGACGTCCAAGGCTCAATCGAAGCTTTAGATGGGACCTTGGCGAAGATTCCTCAAAATGAGGTAAAACTTAACATACTTCACAAAGGGGTGGGAGGCATCGCCGAAACCGATGTGATGCTGGCGGCGGCCTCCAATGCAATTGTAATTGGCTTCAATGTTCGCCCCGAGACCAAAGCCAAAGAAATGGCTACAAAAGAAGGCGTCGATATGAGGATGTACAACGTTATCTACAAGTTAGTCGAGGATATTGAGGCTGCCCGGACCGGTCTTTTGGAGCCAGTTATAGAAGAGAAAGAGTTGGGCGAAGTTGAAGTTAGAGCCACCTTTAGAATCCCCAAGGTCGGTGCGATCGCGGGTTGTTATGTAAAGAGTGGAGAAATAACCCGAGATTCAAAGGTCCGCTTGGTAAGAGAGGGTGTAGTGATTTATGAAGGAAAAGTGGCTTCTCTCAAGCGATTTAAAGAGGACGCCTCAAAGGTTGCTTCGGGCTATGAGTGCGGGGTTGGTCTGGAGAACTTTCAGGATATCAAGGTCGGAGATATTTTAGAGACGTTTATAGAAATCAAAGTCCCGCCCGGAAAAGAGAAATGAAGGTTGGATTAGCCGAGTTAGAGCTTTTTTTACCAGAAAGCACTTCCCTAAAGGATAAGCGGAGAATTTTAAAAAGCATCATCGACAGAGTCCGAAATAAGTACAATGTCTCCATAATCGAAGTTAATCATTTTGGCCTCTGGCAAAGGGCCACTATCGCTGTGGCCAATATTTGTAAGGAATCCAAAGAGATCAGAGAAATTTTCTCCCGGATAGAACGACTTGTAGAAGGATTTTCCCAAGCCGAAATTATAAGAAGAGAAGTCCACATTTTAACTCCTGAATAGGTTCTGTTTAGTTGAGAGTTCAGAAGACAGAAATCAGAGATAAAAAATAGTTGTAGTTGCTCGATTCCCGCCAAAGGCGGGTCTGCCTTAGGCATGATATCGAGTCAAATATACTTATCAATCACTTGCTAACGCGGTCTCGTTTGAACAATAACTTAAAGTTTAACCAAACTAAACTTTAGTGACCTTACCGCCATTACAATATTTAACTTACGCGGACCTTAAGATGACTGGTTATCGTCTGGCCCGATTAGAAGAGGCCTTCAAAGAAGAGATAAGCGATATTGCCCAAAAAGGCTTAAAAGATCCCCGAATTGGTTTTGTTACCGTGACCTCTGTCGATATTTCCCCGGATCTTCGCCACGCCAAGGTTTATCTGAGTATCTTAGGTAAAGAACCCGAGAGAAAAGCGACCCTCGAAGGGCTGGAGAGCGCCAAAGGTTTCGTTCGTCAAGAGCTGGGGAAAAGAGTAAGATTAAAATTTATCCCCGAAATTACTTTCAAAATTGACACATCTATTGACGAAGGTTTTCGCATCTCCAAAATTATAAATCGTATTCACAAAACGGAAGAAAAAAGTGAGTAAAAAGCTCGAGTTTGGCCTTCGGGAGCTCGCCAATTTAATAAAGGGCCAAGAAAACTTTGTTTTAGGCGCGCACATTATGCCCGACGGGGATGCTCTTGGTTCTCTTTTAGGGCTGGGTTTTTTGCTAAAGAACCTGGATAAAAAAGTGTGTATTGGCTGGCCAAAAGCGACTAAGCTGCCTCCCCAGTATAGTTTTCTTCCCGGCGTGGAACTGCGTCAAAAAATTGAAAAACCCCCGTTTAATGAGGGAAATTTCATCTTTATAGCCCTAGACTGTTCTAGCCCGGATCGGTTGGGTAGTCTTGAGGAGATTGTTTCCAAAGCGAAACAGGTAGTAAACATTGATCACCATCCGAGAAACACTCAATTCGGAACCCTGAATCTGGTTGACGAAAGGGCTCCGGCCACCTCCGAGCTCGTATTTAGACTTTCCCGAGTACTAAAGAGCGAATTGAATAAAAACATCGCCACTTGTCTCTATACAGGGCTGGTCACAGACACCGGACGGTTTCAGTACTCCAATACCGGAGAGAGAGCTTTTGAGATGGCCCAGGAACTCTTGAAATTTGGTCTCTCTCCCACCTATATTTTTCAGCGGGTTTACGAAAACATATCCTTTGGCAATCTTAAATTACTGGGACAGGTCTTGGAGGACGCGCAGTACCTCCCCCGAATTGGGCTAGTTTATAGTCAGGTTACACAAGAGAAGCTGAGTGCGACTGGGGCCCAAATGGAAGAGACGGAACACTTCATTGATTATTTGAGGTCAGCGAAGGAAGCGCGGATCGCGGTAATCTTCAAGGAAATGCCAAATAGTTCCCTCCGAGTTAGTCTTCGTTCGAAAGATAATGTTAACGTGGGTGAGGTGGCCCAAAAATTCGGGGGCGGAGGTCATAAACACGCCGCCGCCTTCACCTCCAATAAAAAAATGGATGCTTCTCTCAAAAACTTGATTGAGACCCTGGAGCAGGCAAAAAATGTTGTTAAAGGTTGAAAGAGCCCTGCGTCTCAGGGGAGAAACGGAAATTCCTGGAGACAAATCTATTTCTCATCGAGCTCTAATGCTGGGCGCTCTGGCCGAGGGCGAATCGACCGTTTCCGGTTTTCTTCCCTCAGACGACTGCCTCCAAACCCTCAAAGCCCTCCGAGCTTTAGGGGTGAAGATAGAAGCGCTAGACTCGACTAACTTGGTGGTCTCTGGCGCTGGACTAAGGGGTTTTCGAGAACCCGATGATGTCTTGGATGCTGGCAACTCCGGAACCACTTTAAGAATTCTAAGCGGCATTCTAGCCGGGCAAGGCTTTTTTTCGGTTCTAACGGGGGATGATTCCTTAAGAAAACGCCCGATGGACCGGATAATTCTTCCCTTGCGCAAAATGGGGGCGGAGATCTGGGCCAGGGAAGATAAATTTGCCCCTCTAGCCTTCCACGGAAAAAACGGCAAAGGTGCTACTCTCAAAGGCATTTCTTATACGACACCTGTTCCAAGCGCCCAGGTGAAATCGGCCATACTTTTAGCGGGATTGAGCGCCTCCGGACAAACAACCGTCACCGAAGAGCATCTTTCCCGTGACCACACCGAGAGGATGCTAAAGTTTTTAGGAGCGGAGATAAAAACAAGCGGCACAACCACCACTGTTTTCGGAGCCGAAACTCTTTCCGGAAAGAAAATCGATATCCCTGGTGATCTTTCATCGGCGATGTTTTTGATAGTAGGAGCTCTAATTGTTCCGAACTCAGAAATTCTTCTCAAAAATGTAGGCTTAAATCCCACCCGAATTGGCGCTCTTAAAGTTCTAAAAGAAATGGGGGCCCAGATTGAAGAGGAGAATATCGAAGAGAGATCGAATGAGCCCCGGGCTGATATTCGGGTCAAGTCGAGCGAACTTCAGGCGCTAAGCATTGGGAAAGAATTAGTGCCTCAGCTAATCGACGAGCTTCCGGTCTTGGCGGTTGCCGCCACTCAAGCACAAGGCAAAACGGAAATTCGGGGAGCCCAGGAATTAAGGGTTAAAGAGAGCGACCGAATTGCCGCGGTTAAAAAGGAGTTGGGTAAATTGGGAGCGGACGTTACCGAATTTCCCGACGGCTTTAGCATTTCCGGACCCGTTCCTCTTAAAGGCAGTGTGTGCCATAGCAACCAGGACCACCGGATTGCGATGGCTTTAGCCGTGGCCGGACTGGTAGCCGCCGGAGAAACAACTATTGAAGCGGCCGAATGCATCACTATTTCTTTTCCAGGTTTCGAAAAGATTCTTAAATCTCTTATTAAGTGAAATGAGGAGTAGAATTACCCCAATCAATTACCAAATGACTAAATCCTGATTAGTTCATTTAAACTAAAGAATTCATTGGTCATTGGCCTGCCTGCCGGTAGGCAGGGATTTGGAAATTGGGCTTTCTTCTAGTCTATCCCTCGGGGAAGAAGATGATAATTGCTATTGATGGACCAGCGGCTTCGGGGAAAAGCACCGTGGCAAAACTTTTAGCGGAGAGACTTAATTTTACTCACTTTGATACCGGGGCGATGTACCGGGCGGTTACCTGGTTTGCGCTCCGGCAAAAAGTAAATATTTCCGATGAAAAAGCTCTGGTGGCGCTGTGCCGAAAGCTAAAAATGACTTTCGCCCCTGAAGGAACCGCCAAAAAAGTGTTTCTGAACGGCCAGGAAATAACGGATGAAATTCGTTCGCCCGAAGTTGACGCCGGAGTCTCCATGGTGGCCCAAATTCCAAAACTACGGGAACTACTGGTAAAAGAGCAGCGCCAGATTGGGGAAAAGGGTAATTTTGTGGTCGACGGACGCGATATTGGCACGGCAGTTTTTCCTAAAGCTTCCCTTAAAATATTTTTAACGGCTTCCGTTAACGAAAGGGCCAAAAGAAGGCAGGCGGACTTCCTAAACAAAGGAGAAGAGGTAGGCCAAGTTTGGCTAGAAAAACGGATAATTTCCCGGGATAAAATTGACAGCACGCGCAAATCAAATCCTTTATCTAAAGCAGAAGACGCTCATGTTATTGATACCACCGAGAAGCCCGTCGAGCAGGTAGTCGATGAAATTTTGGCTCTTTACCTGAAACTAGAGTCAGACCAAGAGCAAAAGATATATAAAAGGTGAGAAGAGTGGAACTCCTAACTCGGAACTCTGAACCCTGAACCAACTGGAGGCAGAGTGCTTTGGACTCTGGCTTACTACGTTTTAATGCCAATATTTAAAATTTTTTATCGATTAAAAATAGTTGGAATGGAAAATCTTCTTCACAAGGGTCCGGCTATACTCGCCGCAAATCACATGAGCTATTTGGATCCCATCGTTTTAGGTTTAGCCTACCGCCGGAAGATTTTCTTCATGTCCAAAGAGGAGCTCTTTAAAATTCCTCTCTTTAGGTCTTTAATGAGGGCGTTCAGTGCGTTTCCGGTCAAAAGAGGCAAAACGGACAGGCAGGCTCTGAGAACAGCGCTCGAGCTTTTATCTCAAAGTAAAGTAGTGGGAGTCTTTCCCGAAGGCACACGCCATCGCGACGGCGAAGTGGGAGCGGTTCGAAGAGGAGTGGCCTTGCTGGCTTATAAAAGCGGGGCCCCGATTATTCCCTTAGGAATCGTGGGTACCGACAAAGTTTTACCGAGCGGGAAAATTTTTCCTCGATTTCATGCCATCAAAGCGGTTATCGGAAAGCCCATTTACGTCAGTACCGAGGAAAAATCGTCCAAAGAAAAAATTACTGATTTGAGTCTGAGGCTTAAAGAAGCCCTGAGCGAGCTGATTCAGAAAGGAGAAAAACTTGAAGGTAGTCATAGCTAAAGGGGCCGGCTACTGTTTCGGGGTGGAGCGAGCCTTAAACTTAGCCCAGCAATCTCTGAAGAATTCGATTAATCCCCTTTGGACCTTCGGTTCAATTATCCACAATCCTCAAGTGGTTGAGTTTTTAAAGGAAAAAGGACTTTCTCCGGTCAAGAATTTGGACGAGATTAGCACGGGAACCATCATAATTAGTTCCCACGGGGTCAGCCCGGGAATTTTGAGACAGGCCAGGAAGAAAGGGATAAAAATAATCGATGCCACTTGTCCTTACGTTAAAAAGGCTCAATTTTGCGCCTCCAAGCTGGTTAAGGAGAACTACAACTTGGTGGTGGTAGGTGACCCCAATCATCCCGAAGTAAAGGGAATTTTAGCTCACGCCGGAAGAGACGCCGAGGTAATAGAGAAAGTTTCCGATGTGAAGAGGATAAAGCCGGCCAAAAAAATTGGGGTCGTTGTTCAGACCACCCAATCTCCGGAACTTTTGCAGGGAGTTGTTTCCGATCTTGTTCTTTTAACGTCTGATCTCAAAGTTTTTAACACAATTTGTGACGCGACCGCCAAAAAACAGGAGGCCGCCCAGAAACTAGCGCGTCAAGCGGATGTGATGCTGGTCGTGGGAGGAAGAAACAGCGCCAACACCACCCGGCTCGCTCAAATTTGCGAGGCGTCCGGAACACCTACCTACCATATTGAAGTGGCTTCAGAAATTGATTTATCCTGGTTTAGAGAGGATTCTCTGGTTGGGATCACCACCGGCGCTTCAACTCCGGACTGGATTCTGTCAGAGGTTATCCAGCAGCTAGACGGGATATCAAGGAATATCTCGAAAACTAAGTAACTAATTTCTTTTTTTAAGTTTTCTTTCCCCCAAGTAATAAAGTCAATTCTAATATGCCGCGAAATCGCTTCAAGCGTGTTTAAAGCTAATGACCGCCTTATCTTCAGGCTAAAATTTATATATAATGCTTGAAAGAAAGATTAGAGAAGAGGGTGGAGAACAATGTTACCTTTAGTTGCTATTGTTGGCCGACCAAATGTTGGGAAATCTACTCTCGTAAATAGAGTTGCTGCTCAAACTACAGCGATCGTTCATGAGGAGCCCGGAGTTACCCGGGATAGGAATTATATCCAAACCGACTGGGGTGGAAAAAATTTCACCTTGATCGATACTGGCGGGCTCAACTTAGAATCGCCGGCTCTTGCTCAAAAGAAAGAGTCGTTAGATAAAATGGTGGCAAAACAAGCTCTTTTAGCGGTTGAAGAGGCTGACGCGGTAATTTTTGTGGTTGATGGAAGTTTGGGAGTGCTTCCGGGTGATTTAGAGATTGCCCGAGTCTTAAGAAGCTCCAAAAAACCGGTTTTGCTTGTCGTGAACAAAATTGACGACGTCACTCACGGTCTTAAAAAATTTGACTTTTATCGCTTGGGTTTGGGCGAGCCCCTGGAAATCTCAGCGCTCCACGGCTTAGAAATCGGCGAACTTTTGGACAAGTTGATATCGTTATTCCCAACTGAAAAGGCTGAAGCAAAACAGGCTCCGGTTGAGGCAAGTATTGCCATTGTAGGCCGGCCAAATGTGGGTAAATCAACTCTGGTAAATCAAATTTTAGGAGAAGAGCGGGCCATTGTTGATGAGCAAGCGGGCACGACTCGCGACACCATCGACACTTTTTTTCACTACAAAAATAAAAGGTTTTGTCTCATTGACACAGCGGGCCTAAAGCGGCGGAGTCAAATCTCGAAAGACATTGATTACTACGGTTTCGTGCGAACGATGAGAGCCTTAGATCGAGCGGATGTCGCTTTAGTGGTCTTGGATGTCCGAGAAGAATTAGCAAAGCAAGACTTAAGAATAGTTCAATTTGCGGTAGAGAGAGGGGCCGCGACCATTATTCTTCCCAATAAAATAGATTTATTAGAGGAAAATCGGATTCCGCGAATAATTTTAGAGATCGAAGATAAAATGGACTTTTTGCGTTATATACCGGTTCATCCTATCTCGGCTGTGACCGGGAAAGGGGTGCTTGAAATTTTTTCCTTAGTTGAAAAAGTAGTAGCCGAGTATAGACGAAGAATTTCTACCGCGAGACTGAACGGTTTTGTCCAAAATTTGAAGGAAAAGGGGCATCTACCCTCGAAAAAAGGCAAACTCTTGAATGTTTTTTATGCTACTCAAATCCGTACATCCCCTCCGACCTTTGTTTTCTTTGTGAATCGTCCTGAACTCGTCGAGCCTTCTTACGTCCGGTATTTGAAGCAGAATTTGCGGAAATATTTCGGGTTTACCGGCACTCCCCTTCGGATCTATGTTAGGAAGAGGTCGTCAAAAAAAACCGGGGGTCAAAGTTAGCTAACTTCGTTTTTTTAAGTGCTTTCCTGGGATGCTTTTCTGAGGACTAATAAATAATTGGCGCTTTTTTTTCGCCCAGTTTAAAATAGAGAAAACTTTCTGTTTTCCTGCGGGAGCCGCTCCTTATTATTAGTAACAAGATAATGTTAACGTAAGAAAGGATGCCTTTACCTTGATTCTTAAAATGATTACGGTTATTGCCTTTAGTTATCTAGTTGGCTCGATTCCCTTTGGCCTGATAGTTGCCAAAGTGGGCTATCAAATTGACATAAGAGAGCACGGTAGCGGCAATATCGGAGCCACCAACATTTTTCGGATTTTGGGACTTCTTCCAAGCGTGGGAGTCTTGGTGGGAGATATTTCCAAAGGGGCGCTTGCCATTTTTTTGGCTCATTATCTTTCTCCCGGCTTAACCCATTTTCAAGAAAACATCCTGGTTGCTTTGTCCGCGATGGGGGCAATACTAGGGCACAATTTCTCAATTTACCTCAAGTTTTCCGGAGGAAAAGGTATCGCTACCGCTTTAGGCGCGCTCATGGTTTTAGATTTCATCTTAGCCGGAACTCTATTTTTAGTCTGGCTTTTTGTT
>DATBWY010000190.1:0-13980 GCA_036514555.1 Candidatus Subteraquimicrobiales bacterium | reverse complement strand
TACTCCCGGAAGCTGTATGTAAACGAGGATAAAAAGCAAAACGATCAAATGAATCAACGCTACGAGGCGGTCATATTTTTGAAATCTTATTTTTTCCATTATGACCTACCTTAAATTCACTTGTATGATCATAATCGCATCTAATTACAAATAGCCTCAGCTTTGTAAATAATACTCACAGAAGTCACTTAATCGTTCTAAGGATATTATACACGAAAAGAAAGAAGGAGAAAGCTAAAATTGCGGCAAACACTGAAACTAGAATCATGAAGGGGGCAATCACGCCCTCAATAACCTGGCTACTGGTTTTGGCCTGGAAAAGAAGACCCCCTCGAAGGGCAGCCAGAGCCGAAAAAAGACCCATTCCGAGTATGCCGATATTCGCCAGCCATAGGTGGATAATGGCTAAACGTTCACTAAAAAGGGGCTGTCCACTAAAGCGGGGAAGAATATGATAACCTACTCCAAAAATCATCATTGACACAAATCCTACTAGATTGGCATGGGCGTGGACCCCGACAAGCATCCGCCCTGGACCTAGCGAAATCCAGTTCTTAATCGGTCCAATGGTGAAGAGGAATCCCATTAAGACTCCGATAATCATATAGGCCAAACTGGCCCTGACAAAACCTTTGGCGGACGGACTCATTATTTAACCTCCCAGATTCCAAAAATCAACTAAAACAGCTTTGCTTTTATCTCTAGCTTTTCTTTGAAAAAACTTGACCAGCCGAACAGGTAAGCATTCAGGCGTGACTGCCGTGGATTAGTATCGGTAAACAACTGACACAAACCCACCTTTCCTCGCTCTGATATTCACAAGATATAAGAACTCTTTCCTCACTGTTTACTCCGCACCTCAAACAAACATGCTTATTTTCCATAACCGGCCTCCAAAAATGTTAAAGTTTTCTTAATTTTGTAAGGATTCCTGCTTTAAAATCTAATTTCCTTTGACGCTCACGCCTGAGAGATAGCTGTATAACCCCACGCCATTTCTTGCTGCCCTTAAGCCCCCCAAACGTCGGGTCGAAAGAATCATCGGGGCAGAATATTTTAGCGTCTCGCCCTCTTTAAATGGTAAGGTTTTGATTAAGTTATTTAACAATCCCCATTAACTAATTTAGTAGGCGCATTCTACCCCTGGACAACCACCGGAAAATTCGGATTCCGCCCTGATTGCTTCCACTCCTAAAACTTTCTCGGGAGGGGTTAAATAAAGAACCTGTTCTTTCTTGCTCCCATACCGGTAAATAGTTATTCCTTTGCACTTGAGTCTATAGGCCAGCCAATAAATTTTTTTAACATCCTCTGGGGTGGCATCTTCCGGTAAATTTACTGTTTTGGAAGTGGCGTTTTCTACGTGTTTCTGGAAAGCCGATTGCATCTTGACGTGCCACTCAGGCTCGATGTCAAGCGCTGTGACAAAAACTTTTCGAACGTCTTCTGGTACTTCGGCTATTTTTTGCACTGAACCATATTTAGCAATCTTGAGCATTAACTCTTTGCGGTAAAAACCTCTCTTTCTTGCTATCTCTTCAAAAGTCGGATTTGTCTCTAGGAGCTGGGTTCCCTCCATTACCTGGCGAATAAAGGAAATAGCAAAAAGAGGTTCTATTCCGCTGGAACAATTGGCGATAATGGAGATGGTACCAGTAGGAGCAATAGTTGTTACGGTAGCGTTTCTCATCCCCACTTCACCTCTTTTTTCCCAGACGCTGCCTTTAAAATTGGAGAAAGAACCCCGAATTTCCGCAAGCTGAAGTGACTTTTTCCGGGCTTCTTTCTCGATAAAACCCATGGTTTGTGCGGCCAGTTTTAGGGCCTCATTTGAATTGTAAGGTATGCCTAACTTCAACAATAAATCAGCCCAACCCATAACACCTAGACCAATCTTGCGGTTTCCCTGGGCCATTTTAGTTATTTCAGGCAAAGGAAATTTACTAACGTCAACTACGTTGTCCAAAAAGTGTACAGCTAAGTGTACTGTTTTCCTTAAGTGCTCCCAGTCTATTTCTCCCGCTTTCACCATTTTGCTTAAGTTTATGGAACCCAAATTGCAGGGCTCATATGCTAATAACGGTTGTTCACCACAATTTGAAATCACCATACCGTTAGCGATAAAAGAATGAGTTTTTGGTTCAGTTAAATCAAACACCCGGTGCTTTCCTTGGGGAATAATCTTTTCCACTTCGTCCGTAAAGGGTAGGTTATAAAATGACTTTTTGTAAAATTTATCAATCTTTGAACGATTCTTATCACCCATAAAACCAATTTTGTCTAAAAAATCTAGAACAGGTTTCTTAGAAATTTCAAGCTCAAAGAGTGCTCCGTCGCTGAGATTAGTTTTTTCCTCTCCGGAAGCTGTGATGTAGCGAAAAGTTCCCCTAGGTTTACGCCTCCAATAAATCCGGCTCTTAATACCCAAGTTGAGCAGTAATAACTGCACTTCTTTTAGAAGGATTTCTGATTTAGCGGTCAACCGAACGTATGAACTTTGGCCCATTCGGTAATTTACAGTGCCGTTAGCGGTAAAAATCCCTCTCAAAAAGCCGATCACAGCATTTTTTGGCGCCGTAAAAATTGACCCAGGTACAGATTTTTTAATTGCCTTTACAGATTTTACCCCTAATCTTTCAAAAAACTCTACAAAATATTTGCTGTGATACGAAAGATGGTAAACACTACCGGATCGTTCAACTTCTGTAATGTCACGGTTATACCAACCATTTAAAATAGGCTTTAAAATATGAAGGGCTTCTAAATCATCTTTCCCAAAAACAAATCTCACTCGGCAATTCTTATCGCCTGATTTCAACCAGCCGTCCGCTACCAGCCATCCCAAAACCGTTCCCAGTTCTTCCGACCATGACGAAGGTAAATTTAAACTATGTTTGCGCCTTTGTTTCCCAACTAAATCCTTTCTGGCAAATGGAAGCTTTTTATTTTTATTAAACTCACCTTCTCCTGATTGAATTAGAACACGATGGCGGGCTGGCTTTAAATCTTTTGCCTCAACCCAACCTTCAGTGGTCTTTATCTTGTGTTCCGGGGTGACGGTAATTTCGTATCCAGATTTGGTAATCACTTTTATCGTGTCTTGTAAACCACTCTCGAAAGCCCTATTAATGACGTTTATGCTGGTCCCATACTCATGCAGAACTGAGGTGACTCCTTTGCCAGTGTTAGCTTGAAGGTAAATACTTGACTCTAATCTATTGTCGGTAATAACGCCGAGGCCTCCCTGGGCATAGCTTTGAGTAATTCCTGCCATTGGCAACAACCCGTGCTCCGTAGAAATTAAAGCGTCACCAACTATACATGGGTTAGTACTTTCAATCCTACCCAATTCGGGAGTGGGATTAGCGCGGTTAATTTCGTCAATAAAGACAAGGCCAGGGTCGCCAGTTCGCCAGGCTGAAGTTGTAATTAGATCAAAAACCCATTTTGCCGGAAGCTTACCAGATACTTTACCATTACGGGGATTTACCAGCTCATACTCTTCATTTTTCTCAACCTTTTCCATAAACTTATCAGTTACCGCCAGTGAAAGATTAAAGTTTGTTAAAAATCCTTCCTTCTCCTTGGCGGTGATAAACTCCACAATATCTGGGTGATCAACCCTTAAGATACCCATATTAGCACCGCGACGTTTTCCGCCTTGTTTGACAACGTCAGTCGCTTGGTCGAAGACTCGGATAAATGAAACCGGGCCAGAAGCGACGCCATGGGTCGACTTGACGACGTCTCCTTTGGGTCGAAGTTTCGAAAAATCAAATCCTGTTCCGCCACCACTTTGTTGTATCAAAGTCATATGCTTTACCGCTTCAAAGATATCCTTCAAAGAGTCAAAAACAGGGATGACAAAACAGGCACTAAGCTGACCTAAATCGGTTCCGGCGTTCATGAGACAGGGGGTATTAGGTAAAAATTCGAGTTTGGTCATTGCCTGATAGAATTCTTTTTCAGTTTTTTTAGCCTCATTTTCGCCGGCGAAGCTTTTGTCCACTTGGGCAATGGATTGCGCAACTCTTCTAAAAAGTTGGCTTGGAGTTTCGACGGTCTCTCCTTTTTCGTTTCGAAGAAGATAGCGCCTCTGAAGCACTTTGAGCGAGTTAAGGGCCAATTTTAAATCATCTTTTACCCCTAAAAGAGCTTTGGCTTCTCGGTCTTCAGTTCTCTTCTGGCGATAAAGGATGTAAGCCTTGGCAACTTTTCCGTATCCTTCTTTAATCAGAACTTCTTCCACAATGTCTTGGATGTCTTCAACGGTGGGAAAAACCTGGCTAAACCGTTTTTGGGCAATAGCCACCACAAGGGCCGCTAGACCAGCTGCTTTGGCCTCTTGATTAGAGGTGGCGCGGATCGCTTTCTCGATGGCCTTTTCAATTTTTTTTGGATCAAAGGGAACAATTCGCCCATCCCTTTTTTGAATTTGGGGAATTGGGTCCTCTGCTCTCATGCCTCTCCTTTACCGTAAATGAAACGCTTAAAAATTCTATAATTAAAGGGTATCCCCGAAAGAAAAATTTGTAAATTTATCGGGTTAGAAGGTATTATTGAGAAATAGTCTTATAAAAGACCGATGAGCTAATGACAAAAACTCTAAAGGCTCCGAAAAAACCCTTAGAGTTTAAAATATTTGTGGTTTTAAAACCTAATTTCAACAAAATTTCAGGGAGAGGCTCTCTAGCCTTAACTTCCTCCAACCACTAGATAGTACTTGCGCTGAAGGCCATCAAATCACTAATCCCCGTTTATCAGTTCATTTACCTCTTTTAGAATTATCTCCACATCCAATCCATGCATCATCGCTCCGAAGCTGAGAGACTCCATTTTGATACCGGGACAAGTAAAACAACCTCTCCCAAAATGCTTTTCGATTACCTTATCCGCTGCCGGATAAGCTTCTAATAGATCGCCTATAACCGTATCTTTAGTAATCTCGAGTTTGGCTGGGCTCATACTTCACCTCCTACAGTTAGATAACGTTTGAAGAGAAATAAGTTTGTTTAAATCGTTGACCCTATTTATTTAGGCTTAGGCCTTCCCTTTGCCTTCTTTGACGAGATCTTCGAGCGTGGCATCTTCCAAAACCTCAACCATTCTTTTTTGTGCCGTAACCCAAACCGGGTAAAGGGGACATTCTTCGTCCATTTCGCAGGCGCCACTTCGAATAAGGCAAATATTTAAGGCTATCGGTCCTTCAACCGCTTCCACAATTTCTTTCACGTTAACTTGGCTAAGAGATCGCATTATTTTAAAGCCGCCTTTTGCTCCCCTAACGGCCCGCACCAGACCAGCACGGCTTAAATCCATCATCACCTGGGCTAAAAATTTGGGAGGTATATTTTGTCGCGCTGCTACGTCACGCGATAAAATAAACTTATCAAGCGGTTGAGCGGCGAGGTCCACCATGGCCCGTAGAGCGTAGTCGCCTCTCTTTGTTAACTGCATTTAAGCCTTTCTTAATTATTTTAATCAAATTAATCATATTATTACCTTTTGATCCGATTTTGTCAAGGTTACCCGGCGGCACGCTAAGTTGTGCGGGCCAAATTGGCAAACTTTGTGTAATTTTCTAAAAAAGCTAGTTTCACGACACCAGTGGGGCCATTTCGGTGTTTGCTTATGATGATTTCAGCTATTCCTTTGTCCTCGGAATCGCGGTAGTAATATTCGTCCCGGTAGATAAATATAACAAGGTCAGCGTCCTGTTCTATTGAGCCGCTTTCTCTTAAATCAGCCAAAAGTGGTCTTTTATCAGTCCTTTGTTCGACAGCGCGGGAAAGCTGCGAAACCGCAATAACCGGAACGTCCAATTCTCTTCCTAAAATCTTAAGCGACCGGGAAATCTCGGACACCTCCTGCTGCCTGCTTTCGGACCGAGCGTGACCCTGCATTAACTGAAGATAATCAACCACAATTAGACCAAGCTTCTGTCGGGTCATAAGTCGTCGCGCTTTTGCTCTTACTTCCATGATGGTAATGTTAGGCGTGTCATCGATAAAAATAGGCGCGTCTGCTAGCCTGCCCACTGCTTGGGAGAGTTTTGGCCAATCTTCCTCGCTCAAATTTCCGCTTCTTAGTGATTGAGCATCAACTCTTGCTTCAGAACACATTAATCTTTGGGTCAACTGATGTCGAGCCATTTCTAAACTAAATATTGCCACCGGAAGACCTTCGTTCAAGGCAATATTTTGAACAATGTTCAAAGCAAAGCTAGATTTACCCATTGCCGGTCTTGCAGCTACAACTATTAAATCAGAGGAGTGGAATCCAGAGGTAATCACATCGAGATCAACAAAACCAGAGGAAATACCGGTAACGTGCGTGCCTCTCTCGTACAGCTTTTCAATTTGTTCAAAACTCTCAGTAAGAAGTTCCCGGATGTGAGTGAACTTTTCGGAAATTCTCTTTTGAGAGATCCCGAAAATCAAGCTTTCGGCTTTATCAATGGCAGACTCCACATTTTCCGGAGCCTCGTAACCTAACGCCGCGACCTCAGTGGCCGCCCGAATAAGAGCTCTTAAAATAGCGTTTCGCTCGACTATTTCAGCATAGTACTTGGCGTTGGCGGCGGTTGGCACCACGTTGATTAGGGTATGAAGATAAGGTTTACCCCCCACTTCCTCCAAGGCACCCATTGCCTTTAGCTGTTCAGCAACGGTGATGGGATCTGCGGGCTCACCCGCGGCGTAAAGACTCATTATGGCCTCGAAAATTTGCCGGTGGGCCTCGCGGTAATAATCTTCGGCCTTTATAACCTCCATGACTTCCGGAATAACTTCAGTTGAGATAAGCATGGATCCTAAGAGAGACTGTTCAGCCTCTAAGTTGTGAGGAGGGACTTTCTGTAGCGATGTAAAGTCGACAATTTGATCCCTCTTAGCCAACCTCGTCCTCCTCCTTTATAACTTTCAGGGATATTTTTGCCTCAACTCCCGGAAAGATCTTTAGGGTTACAGGATAAGTCCCGAGAGCTTTTATATTTTCCCCTAAAACTATTCTTTTTTTATCAATAGTAACTTGCCTTTGGTGCGCGATAGCCTCAGCGATTTCCTTGGGGGTAATGGTCCCGTAAAGCTTTTCTTTGCCTGCTTTGGCCAAGATCTCAATTGTTTGGCCCTCCAGCGAAGAAGCAATCTCTTCCGCTTTTTTCGTCACTCCTTCTTCTGCCCTCGCCTTCGCCTTCATTTCGTGCGTTAGCATTTTAAGATTGCCAGAGGTTGCTAAAATCGCTAATTTTTTGCGGAAAAGAAAGTTTCGAGCGTATCCTGCATTGACGTCGATAACGTCCCCTTCTTTTCCTAAGTTTGGTTGGTCCTTTTTAAGGATAACTTTCATTATTCAACTCCCTCAGCTTGCTTAAGAAATTTGAAGACCGTAATTATTTCTATCATCTGATTTTGAAAGAAAATTTCATCTAACCGTCCGCTTTATGGGTAAAAAAGAAATGGCTCTGTTGGTGAGTAATTCAGGTTAGATCCTGATTCTTTCCTAAGAAGAAAAATTGTTGGTATTTAGTTTGGGTAAAATGCGAATGGCTTTTAGATCGGAGCGCTTGTTAATCACAAAAGATTTATCTTACTGCCCGATAGGGAACGAAAGCCAATTCGCGGGCCCTTTTCAGGGCAGCAGCTAGAACTCGTTGATGCTGGGCACAGGTTCCCGTGACTCGTCTTGCCCTGATCTTTCCCTTGTCGGAAAGATACCTTTTCAACAGATCAACATTTTTGTAGTCGATCTCTATATCATCTTTACAAAACCGGCAAAATTTTTTTCTAGGTCTTCGAAAATAACCTTCCACTATTTCCCCCTATCTTAAAATGGAACTTCGTCCGGAAAGTCCTGTCCTACTTCAGAATCAACGGGTTTTGATGGCGTGGACTCAAAATCACTGTCAACTCCTCGACCACCGGTCGAACCAGGACGCCACAAAAACTGCACGTTTTCGGCTACAACCTCAACAGTGGTCCTTCGCTGGCCCTCCGCCGTTTCCCAAGCGCGAGATTGAAGCCTTCCATCAATCGCAATCGGGCTTCCTTTCTTTAGATATTCCTGACAAAGTTCCGCTGATTTTCCCCATACGACGACGTTGAAATAGTCGGTATTGTTGACCGCATCTCCTGACGATGGTCTTCGCCGGTTTATGGCAAGCCGAATCGTGCCCACAGAAGTTCCGTTCGGAGTAACCCTTAACTCAGGGTCCTTAGTTAAATTCCCGATTAAAATTACGCGGTTGAGACTAGCCAATCCAATCTCCCTTCTTAAATAATTTTAAATAAAATTCCTTTGAGACTCCACCATCATCCGTCATTAAGGTTATTGGCCGCTTGCTTGCTAATCCCGACGAATTGTCCTAAATCGAATAACTTCATCGGTAAGTTTTAGAGCCCTGTCTATCTCTTTTAATGTTTTATCTCCGCCTTTGAATCCAATGACGACGTAAAAGCCATCGGAGTGACCAGAAATCGGATAGGCAAGCTTGCGCCGACCCCATTTGTCAATTTTACCTAATCTACCTTTATTTTCTTTGAGTAAATCGGTGAATTTAGTGATAGTTTCCTCAACGTTTTCCGTCTTAAAATTTGGGTCTATTATAAGTACCGTCTCATATTCCCGCACTTCAATGCCTCCATAATTAATTAGAAATTAGCTCTATAATTTGGAACTAACTTGTTCCTGAGTACTAATAATTTTAAAAGTTTTATCAATTATAACAAGGTCTCCCGTCTATTAGCAACTAGTTTAAGAATTTTAAGTTGCTCGGTCTTTATGGTGAAGAACTTAAACACTTGATAAAAAACTCTCGTTAACGCTTTGGGGAAACCACCAGCAAAAGATTTGCCTTCTGAAAAAGATTATGAAAATAACGGCCAAACTGAAGGGTAAAATAATAACTTTTCTCCACGGGAATGTGGGTAGTTCTTTTTTTCTGGAGCTTAAGTTCCCCAAAAATGTGGATACAGAGTGACTTAGCGCATCTTGAGCTGGCTCAATAGCTAAAGATAATTGGTGATACTTTTCTTGCGCCCTTCGGAAATCACCAAATTGAGGAGTTATCAAGGCCTTTGGATTAGCGACCTTCCCGTTATAAATAACATTTTCTGGGATTACGCGGGTATGGATTTGCGCGCCACTAAAATCTAGGGAGCTGCCAGCTTCCGTTTGCGTGTCCAGTGGCCCTTTTTCAGCATCGGCTAATAAAGGTGGTTTGGGATTCTCGGCCGAAGTAAACAAGGTATTAGCACGATAGGAGTCGGTGGGCCTGTTAACCTTAAAGTACGATGGGAAAACTTTTGGTGGTAACTCTACGGCAGTTCCTGGGACAGAAGAAATAGTTGCTGGCGCGCTATCGAACTCCTCGGCCGAAGACATTCGATCCGGTAAATTCTCCGTTAAGCGGCTTTGCTGCTTGCGAATATCGTTGGTGTCATAAAAAGTTCCTTTCGATATACGAGCCGGCAAAGACTCTTCTGGGATGTAAGGCACCTCTTGTTTTAAGGATTCAGTCACGGGATTAATCTCCTCCTCCGGAAGAGGCAAAACTTCTTCATCGTTGTCGCTGGTTAGTAAACTCTTTGCGTGCTCAGGGTCTTGTTCCGGCCTTAAAGAGATTGATGGAAGCAAGCTCAGGGGATCCATATAATCAAAGGACTCATAGGGTTCCTTTTTGACGCCGAAGTGAAGATGGGAAAAGGAAGAGGGGTTTTCTACCGCCGAAGATAAAATACCAATCGTCTCGCCTTGCTTAACCGTTTGACCCCTTTTCACCTTAATTTCCACTGGCATATAGGTTGTTCTCAAGCCGCCTTCATGTTGGACGGAGACGTACGGTTCACCACGCGGTGTCTTTCCGTGCCAGTAAACAATTCCGTCAGCCGCCGTCATTATTTCACTTCCCGCTTCGGCCCGTATATCAATGCCTCGATGAGACCCAGATACATACCTTCCTTCATCTTTATAGGGGGAAACAACTTCATGTGAGGGTGAGACGGGCCAAGCAAAAAGGTGTTCTTCCGCCAGACTCAAATAAGGAAACACCAACCAAACCAAAATAACGGATAACAAACCTAAAAACGTTTTTCTCTTCACGATGACCTCCCTCGAGTCGAATCCTTATGAAATACTTCAAGTCCTAGCCTGACACAGAAAGGAGGGCGTTGACATCGGCAAAAAGAACAGATTCTCATTATCCTAAAGTAGTATTTTTTATATAGACTTTAGTCGGACACCTAGGGAGAAAAAAGGTTCCGAATAAAATCAGCGGGAATAGGGTGAGACTAAAAAAAACAGCTAATGCCTAAATTTGAAGTGGAGGACGTCTCCATCCCGTACAATGTATTCTTTGCCTTCTAGAAGAAGATGGCCTTTTTCCCTGGCGGCAATGAAAGAACCGGCGCTGACCAAATCTTCATAGCTGGCCACCTCCGCTTTTATAAATCCTTCTTCCATATCGGAATGGATTGCTCCGGCAGCCTGTGGTACTTTAGTACCTTTCTTGACGGCCCATGCTTGAGATATTTGGGACTCAATGGTGTAGAAGGTGATTAGGCCCAGTATTTTGTAGCAAGCCCTTATTAGCTTATCAAGACCTCTTTCTTGAATTCCCATTTCGCGCAGGAAAAGTTTTGACTCTCCTGTTGAAAGCTCACTTAATTCTGCTTCAAGCTTGGCACATATCGGAATAACCAGATTTCTGTCCGCATCCGCCTTCTTTTGGACCTGATCCAAATAGAGATTTCCCACGCCGATATCGGATTCAGAGATATTTGCCATATAAATAAGAGGCTTTGTCGTTAGTAGATCCATTTCTAAAAGCAGGGACTTCTCAGCGCCTAAGTCTAAGTTTCTGATAGGGAAACCTTGATTAAGGGCACCTTCTAACCTTTCAAGAATTTCCAAATCGCGGCTAGATTCTTTATCCCCCGATTTTGCTTGTCGTTTTACTTTTTGAAGGCGCCTCTCAACAGTGGCTAAATCAGCTAAAGCCAGTTCTAAATTTACTATTTCAATATCCTCTTGGGGTTGAATTCTTCCCTCGACATGAGAAACATTCGCGTCCTTAAAACAACGGACAACTTCAACCAAGGCATCAGTGCCCCGGAGGTACCCTAAGAATTGATTGCCCAGGCCTTCGCCTTTACTTGCGCCTTTGACCAGGCCAGCCACATCTAAGAATTTAATCGTAGTCGGAATCACTTCTTTAGAGTGGACAATCTGAGCTATCTTATCTAAGCGTTCATCGCGAAGTTCGGCTACTCCCGTATTATAAGAAGTGGTCGTGAAGGGGTAGTTAGCTGTTTCGGCCTCGGTTCTGGTTAAAGCCTTGAAAAATGTAGTTTTTCCCACATTGGGAAGCCCCACGATCCCAATCTGCAAACTTGCTCCTTACAATTCGAATTACTCTTTATCTTCAGACTTGGCTCGTTTGATGTAGTCTTTGAACCGGGTGTCGAATTTTGACCTAATTAAGCGAATGTTTCGGCCACACTTTAAGCACCTAAGCCCGATGTCCATGCCCAGCTTTGTTACTTCCCACTCGTTGGCGCCACAAGAATGACCCTTTTTTAAGACGACAATGTCCCCGATTTCCACCGGCACAATTTTTACCACAAGCCTTCCCCTCTAAAATAGGGCTGTTTAATAACTCAGAGGTTTCCGGGTTAGATGCGTGCCTAAAGATAGGCGTCGATGTCACAACGCATACTAACAGAAAACTTCTAGCCAGCCCTCAAGGCCTATGTTTGCTTAATGAATAAATTCCTTTATAATCCACTTTGTAAGCGGCGAGAACTTCTTCGGCTAAATGTTTTAAAGAATCATTTATTTGGAGAGCTATACCACAATCCACCCCCTTATTGGTAAAATGCCTTGGTAACGGAATGACTTCTGTCTTTATTTCATTCTCTTTGAGCACTTTTTCGGCCCGAAGCACCTGATGAGTTGAGTTAAAAACGATTGCCCATTGATCATCTTCCATATTCTTCCTTGAGATAAAGTCTTGATTCCAGTATAGCATTTTAGAGGAGATTTAATCTAAATTACAGATTGATGAGGCTATCCTTAAGTCACAAAATAACTAACTACTTCCAGGTCTTAAATATTAGCTAAAAGAACTCAGCGATGAGGAACCTTATTGGAAATTAGCCTAATTTATAGTATCTTTGAGAAAATAAAATTTATTTGATTAAACAGGTGATTCCGCGTGGATAAATTAAAAATCCCGGCAACAATGATGACTCAGCATCCCGATGCCTGCAAGTACATTTCGGTCCAGGAAGAACCCGAAGAAGCCATTTTCTCTTTGACGCCTCAACCAGCGGGTTTAGGGTTAGAAGAGGTGATGGTGGACTTCGAGGGTAAGCTGACCCCTTATCAACAAACTTCCCAAATTGTCTTGGGTCTTCTGAGTAAAGAAACCGTTATCCCGGGGAAAGATGTTTTCGTCACTCCCAGAATCCCCAGTGGTTTGGAGGAAGGCGTATTCAGACAGCTAATGGCCCTAATGTCAGTGGTTGAATCAAACTACCACGCCCATAAACGATCAGGAATTTACGCCATAAGAGAGGTCATTCTCCCCATGACCACCGGCGCCGAAGAACTTTTGTCGGTTAGGGAAAGAATTATAGACGTTATCGACCTTGCCCACAAAGAGTTTGGGATGAGCAAAGACCCTAATATTATAGAGATTATTCCCCTTATTGAAACTGTTCCCGAGATTTTTGAGATCAAAACAATTTTTAAAAAATATCTGGAGGGTTGCAAACAAAGGGGACTGTCCGCCGAAAGATTTCGCTATATGCTTGGCCGATCCGATCTCGCTTTATCCTACGGGATGGTTCCGGCTGTCTTGGCAAATAAAATAGCTTTATCCTTGGGTCATCAAGTTCAAAAAAGCACCGGCGTCGAAATTTTACCGATTTTAGGAGGAGGAACCCTTCCCTTTCGAGGTCATTTTACCTTAGATAATATTGAAAACACTCTGAAAGAGTATCCCGGAGTAAGAACCTTAACTATGCAGTCGTCAATAAGATATGACCACGGCTATGAGGAAACCAAGAAGCTGGCTCAAATCCTCGAACAAAAACTTCCTCTGAACCGTCCTTTAGTTTATGAACAAACTGTCACAAATAAACTGATTAATGTCATAGCGGTCTTTGTCAAACACTACCTTTTCTCATTTTATCCCCTGATGGAAATGGTTAACAAGATTTCAGACTTAATTCCAAGGCAAAGAGACCGACTAGCGCGTAAAAGTGAAGTGGGTTACGCGAGAGATCTACCCCACCCCGAAAAAATCACAAAATTTCTAGAAGATAAAGATCTAGCGAACGATCTCCAAAAATTCAAACCTAAAGTGATTGGGGAGCTGCCCAGGGCTATATCATTCACGGCTGCTCTTTATAGTATCGGGCTACCACCGGAAATAATTGGAACGGGCCGAGCCCTAGATGAGGTAAAAGAAAGATATGGCGACGGAGCTTTGGACGAGCTTCTAAAAATTTATCCAAGCCTCAAGGAAGATCTTAATTTTGCCTGCCGTTTTGTGCATTTGGATAATGCGCGTGAATTTTTACCTACAGAAGTTTTTGCCCAAGTAGAAAGAGATCTCAAATTAATCTGGCGTTATTTGGGGGTGAAGATTGGCTCTCAAACTCAAAAAGACAGACTTTATGCTACTATTTTAGAGACCATGAAACCAATCTTAAAAGAAATTATCGCCGGAAGAGAAGAGATATTAGCAGACGAGTCGCTGGAAGAAAATCTGGTCAGAGATTGGATTTTAAAGTTAGGTCTCATCCGCGGCGGATTGGGCTAGATTTCTAAAAATCTTTTAGGAGAGGACAATGAAAACTAAAAAGTCTAAAGAGCTTTTTGAGGAAGCAAAAAAATATATACCAGGAGGCGTGAATAGTCCGGTTCGCGCCTTTAAAGCCGTCGGTGGCAGCCCTATTTTCATCGAACGTGGGGAGG
>DATBWY010000189.1:0-2372 GCA_036514555.1 Candidatus Subteraquimicrobiales bacterium | reverse complement strand
CCTCTTTGCTGGGGATATTCCAACCATCTGCCTCGCTTTTCTCCGAAAGAATAGTTTTTTCTCTGTCGCCAAAGTTGGTCGCCCTATCCACCTCGTGGGCCACTACCGCCGCTTCTTTTTCCTCTCCAACCCCCTTGAGTTTTTCTTCGAAATCTCGAGAGGGGGCCTTAGACATTCTCCTTATTCTTACTCGAGAGGCAGCTTCGTCTATAAGATCAATCGCCTTATCCGGCAGAAAACGGTCTGATATATACCGGTGGGAGAGATTAGCCGCCGCGATTAGGGCTTGATCTGTTATGGCCACGCCGTGATGAGCCTCATAGCGGTCCCTTAAACCTTTGAGAATTTCAACCGTCTCCTGAACTGACGGTTCACCGACAAAAATGGGTTGAAACCTGCGCTCTAAAGCCGCGTCTTTTTCCACGTGACGACGGTACTCACCTAAAGTTGTTGCCCCAATGGTTTGAATTTCACCCCGGGCCAAGGCTGGCTTCAAAATACTCGCCGCGTCAATCGCTCCCTCCGCGGCGCCGGCGCCCACAAGCGTGTGCATCTCGTCCACAAAGAGGATAATATCGCCGCGCTGTTTTATCTCTTTCATTACCTTCTTCAGGCGCTCCTCGAACTCCCCGCGGTACTTTGAACCGGCCACAAGGGCTCCCAAGTCAAGGGTGTAAATCTGCTTTTCGCTTAAGATTTCCGGGACTTCGTTAGCCGCGATCTTTTGGGCTAAACCTTCAACTACCGCGGTCTTCCCGACGCCCGGTTCCCCAATTAAAACGGGATTATTTTTGGTGCGCCGGGAGAGGATTTGCATAACTCTTTCGATTTCGGTTTTTCTTCCGATTACGGGATCCAGTTTGTTTTCCTGGGCCAGCCGGGTTAGATTGCTTCCAAACTCATCCAATAGTGACGGTCTCGCTCGTGTTCCTTCAGGCGGAATTTTGGTGTAATACCCGCTGACAAGCTGGATCACCTGGGAACGAACTTTGTCCAAGTCCGCGCCCGATTTTATGAGGACTTTAGCGGCAATGCCTTCGCCCTCTCTAATTAAACCCAAAAGAATGTGCTCGGTACCAATATAATTTGAGCCCAGTTGCAGAGCTTCGCGGAGAGAAATCTCCAGTACCTTTTTGGCTCGGGGAGTAAAAGGGATGTGGCCTCCGGGAGAAGAAATGCCTCGACCGACCAGATTCTCCACCTCCGAGTGGACATCGTCCAGTTTTATTCCCAGCCGTTTGAGCGCTTTAGCAGCAATTCCTTCTTCTTCCCGAATAAGCCCTAAAAGTAGGTGTTCGGTGCCGATGTAACCTTGTTTGAGAAGCCGCGCCTCTTCTTGTGCATACACGACCACTCTCCTCGCTCGTTCCGTAAACCGCTCAAACATTTTACTCTCCAAAAATTGTTGAAAAAGCTTTCTCCTTTATTGTCGCCGCAAAACCTTTTTCTGTCAATACGGTGTCCATCTAACAGGGACTATATCAGGAATTTCACCATTTTTACTAACCATTGAGGGTGAGTCATAGATAGTTTTTGTTTTAGGTCGCTTGTTGGCTCACGCTCAACCAATCCAAAAGTATTACTTGATCTCGGAGGACTCGAAAAAGTTGGCTGGGGCGAAAATTCTAAAGGCGCCGCTCGTTACTGGAATCTTTTTAGTTATATCGGTAAAACGGTAAACATAGTGAACACTGTGCCATGGACATAAATCATCCATTGTTTAGAGACAAGAGCATCTTATTACGGAGCTATTTCGCGGAGCAAATGTGAGCGGGGCGTGCCGAAGAAGGTTCGCGCTTATTTCTCTGGACGAAGATGAGGAAAAAACAATACGTCCCGGATAGAATAAGCGTCGGTTAAGAGCATTACCAGCCGGTCGACTCCGATGCCGAGCCCACCGGTCGGGGGCATTCCGTACTCTAAAGCTCTTAAAAAATCCTCATCTAGCACTTTTCCCATTTCCTCGCCGAAAAGCCGTAGTTGCTCCTCCAAACGCTCTCTTTGCTCCCGGGGGTCGGTTAATTCGGTAAAGGCGTTGGCGATCTCCCGCCCGGCAATTATGAGCTCAAATCGCTCGGTTAAATGGGGAGATTCAGGGTGTCCCTTAGCGAGAGGCGAAATTTCAACAGGATAGTCTTTTATGAAAGTGGGCTGAACAAGCTGCGACTCGACTAATTTTTCAAAAATCTCATCGATAACTTTTCCTTTATTTAGAGGAGGCGTCAACGGCACCCCGTTAGCTCTGGCAATTTCTTCCAGCTTTTCGACGCTTTGCTGAAAAGATACCTCCAGCCCGGTAAATTTGTTAATGGCCTCAAGCATTGTGTATTTTTGCCAGGGCGAAGAAAAATTTAGCACTTCGCCTTGATAAT
>DATBWY010000188.1:0-4611 GCA_036514555.1 Candidatus Subteraquimicrobiales bacterium | reverse complement strand
GCCATAGTCACGGGAACCTTTTTGACTCCGCCGTTTTTCTTTAGCTTAACCGGGGCCCTGACTAGTTTCTTAGTAATGTATTTTGTTTACCGCAAATTTTATGGTAAATTTAGCTTTGTCGGGGTGAGTTTGAGTGGTTCCCTGGTCCATAATCTGTCGCAACTCCTGCTGGCTATACTTTTTATCGGGCACTGGGGAATACTTTTCCAGGCCCCGTTTTTAATTCTAATCGCTGTTCCCACCGGAGCGTTTAATGGCGTCGTCGCTAATTATATAATAAAAAGGCTTGGGTTTTTGTCTTGGCAACCCCTGGAAACATGACATAACGGAAAGAAAAGCCTTTTTCCTTACCAGAGGTTTGTTATAATTTAAAGACAGTTATCCGCCATTTCAAGGGTAAGGTGATTTCGAAAGGAGTAGTAAAGGAATGCTAAATTTTTTGAGCCTCCCTCTCGGTAGGGATATGGCTGTTGATTTAGGCACCGCCAATACGAAGGTTCATATCAAAGGGGGCGGAATTGTGTTGATGGAACCTTCCGTGGTCGCTATTGACAAACAGAACGGCAAAATTCTGGCCGTTGGTTCTGATGCCAAAAAAATGATTGGGAGAACTCCCGGAAACATTGTGGCCGTGAGACCCCTTAAAGACGGAGTTATTGCCGATTTTGATGTAACGGAGAGCATGCTTCGGTATTTTATTCAAAAGGTCCACCGGCGTCGCTTTGCGGTGCGCCCGCGGGTCGTGGTTTGTATTCCCTCAGGAGTTACTGAGGTGGAAAAGAGAGCTGTTTTTGAGGCAACCTTACAGGCGGGGGCGCGAGCGGCATACCTCATCGAGGAACCCATGGCGGCCGCTATTGGCGCGGGTCTTCCTATCCAGGAACCCACTGGTAACTTAGTGGTTGACATCGGGGGAGGAACTACCGAAGTTGCGGTAATTTCTCTAGGAGGGATTGTCACCTCTGATTCACTTAGGGTAGGAGGGGATGAATTTGACGAAGCAATAGTCAGGCACGTTAAGCAAGAGTACAATGTAATGACTGGGGAGCGAACTGCTGAGGAAATAAAGATTGAGATTGGTTCGGCTTATCCTCTGTCCGACGAAATTGATGCCGAAGTCCGGGGACGCGATTTACTTACCGGCATGCCTAAAAATATCATTCTCTCTTCGGAGGAAGTTAGGATGGCTATCGAAGAGCCCCTAGCCGCGATCGTAAGCACCATCAAGGGCACCTTGGAAAAAACTCCGCCTGAGCTTTCCTCTGACATCATGGACAGAGGGATAATTCTTACCGGTGGCGGTTCGCAACTAAAAGGCTTAGATGAAAGACTCCGACAGGAAACGGGTATACCTGTTCATCTCACTGAAGAGCCCTTGACGTGTGTTGTTGTTGGGTCCGGCAAAGCCTTAGAAGAGATAAATATACTTAAGAGGATTCTCGTAGGTACTCGCCACTAATCTCCGACTAAGAGCCGAACCGGCTCACAAATACCTGTTCTTATCAAAAATCCAGCGGCTATTAATATTTGTTTAACCTTGGGAGGATTGTGTTTCCCCCACGTCTTAAAAGAAACCAAATAGTTTTAGCGGTTTTTCTTATTTTGAGTGTAGGCGTTCTAACTCTTCACTGGCGCTTAGGAACAGACAGCTTTTTTAATCAGACCCAGCGCGTAGTTGTAGGGCTGACTGGCCCCCTACAATCAGGTTTTTCTAAAATAACTCGACCATTTAAGAATGGTCTGAGATACGTAAGGGAAATGGGTAGCCTAAGACGGGATAATACCAGGATGAAAGGGGAAGTTACTAAGCTTAGAGAAGAGGTTATTTCGCTGAGAGAAGCTAAACGGGAAAATAAACGTCTCAAGCAGCTGGCGGGCTTTAAAGAAGATAAGTACACAACTTTAGCGGCCCGGATCATTGGTAACTCGCCTAACAATTGGCAAGCCACGGTGGTGATTGATAAGGGTAGCGCCGAAGGAGTGGCCCTGAGGATGCCCGTAGTCTCAGGTGAGGGCTTGGTTGGCCAAATAAGCAAAGTTTCCAGCCACGTTTCCGAAGTTCAACTAATTTTAGATCAAAAAAGTGGGGTGGGGGCGCAGATCCAAAAAAGAGGGGAAAAAGGTATCATCCAGGGAGATCTGGACAAGGAGCCTAAGCTCAATTTTATCTCCAAGGACTCGCGGGTTAAAAAGGGAGAAGCCGTTATTACCTCGGGATTGGGAGGCATTTTTCCCAAGGGTATTTTAATCGGTTTTACCTCAGAGGTTAAACTCGCGCCCTATAGCATGTACAAGGAGATAAAGGTGGCCCCGGTTGTTAAATTCTCCCGGGTCGAAGAAGTTTTAGTCATCACTAATCCTCAACCCAAAATACCCTGGAAAAAGGAGTAATTGTGTCTCCGTTCTCTTTTGGAATTCTTCTCTTGCTCGTTTCTTTTATTTTAGATGTTGTGCTTGCTCCACATTTCCGGGTGATGGGGGTGCAGCCGGATTTAGTTCTTCTGTTTGTGGTTTGTTATGCTTTGGTGGAAGATTCTTTGGTTGGCTCGGCAATAGGATTTTTTGGCGGACTATTAGAAGATCTTGCTTCTACCGGAGTGGTCGGGTTAAACGCGTTCACGAAGACGCTAGTTGGTTATCTTAGCGGTTTATTAGACCACCGCGTTTCAAAATGGATGTTTTTTCCTTTAGTGGTGGTTTTTATAGCCACCATCTTTAATGAGCTTGCTTTTGAGGGGCTCCTTTTTCTCCTCGGCGAGGGGGTTCCTTTTACCAAGGCTTTTTTTAGGATTGTCTTGCCGGTTGCCATCTACAACAGCTTACTCGCCCCCCTAGTATATTCTCTTATTAAAAGGATCTTTTTAAGGGAAAGCCAAGTTCCCTCTTTCAGGCTCGATGAAAAGGCTTTTAAACTCAAGGAAAAATGAAACTTAAAGATTCCTCCAAGTCATCTCGGAAAAATAACAAATCTGAGTCGTCACCTAAGCTTGAGATAAGGTTGGCGATTTTTGGAATCATCGCCGTCATCCTTTTTGGCATTTTGCTGGGCCGGCTCTGGTACCTACAAGTGCTGGCCGGAGAAGAGTTTGATAGGCTTTCCGAAGAGAATCGTTTGCGAGCTATCTCGCTTAACGCGCTTCGGGGGCTAATTTATGACCGGAATAATGAGGTTTTGGCCACCAACCGTCCTTCTTTAGCTCTGTCAGTTGTTCCCGCGGTTGTTAAGGAAAAAAAAGAGGTTCTCCCGCGCCTGGCCAAAATTTTAAACACTCCCCAAAAAGAAATCGAAAAAAAACTTGCGAAAAAAGACGTCGACCCTTTTCAGCCGCTGGTGATACACGAAGACGTGGAGGAACGGGTGGTGGCCGAGGTTAAAGAGCACCAAAGGGATTTCCCGGGAGTTGAAATTGAGGTTATCGGTGTCAGGGATTATCCTCAAGGGCCCTTGGCCGCTCATGTTCTCGGTTACGTCGGCGAAATTTCCGGGGAGGAACTCCAAGCCAAAAAATTTAAGCAAGCAATGCCCCGAGATATTGTAGGGAAAATGGGAATCGAAAATAGTTATGACGACTTAATCAGGGGTGGCCGAGGCGAAAAACTTGTGGAAGTGGACGCCGTGGGAAGACAGCTCCGCGTTGTAAAAAAGAAAGATTCTAAGCCAGGCTACAATCTCGTTCTGACACTAGACAAGAATATTCAGCAAGCGACCGAGGAGACCTTGAAAATGGCGATTAGCTGGGCCCGCCGCAAGGGGAACCGCGGAGCTGATGCGGGAGCGGCCGTTGTTATGAACGTCCAAAACGGTGAGGTCTTGGCGCTGGCTAGCTACCCTGCTTATGATCCAAGGCTCTTTATCGGCGGACTATCCAATGAAGAGTGGGCCAACCTAAACGCTAAAGAGGACCACCCCTTAAACAATCGCGCTATCCAAGGGCTTTATCCACCAGGCTCTACCTTTAAGGTGGTAACGGGAATGGCGGCTCTAACCGAGGGCCTAATTTCGCCAAAAAGCGGGTTTTTTTGCGCTGGGAAATGGACGGCTTTGGGTAAGCGTTGGACTAAATTGTGCTGGTTCAAAGCTGGGCACGGAGGAGTAGGTTTTATCCAAGGAATAGTCGTCTCCTGCGACACCGTTTTTTATGAGATTGGTCTAAAGCTCCACCGAAGCGGAGGGGAAAAATTTCAGAAATGGGCCCGTTATTTAGGACTAGGGAAACCAACCGGCATAGATCTTCCCGGGGAGGCCGGCGGAAGAGTCCCGGACGCCGCTTGGAAAAAGGAGTGGAACAAGAACCGGTCCCGCATAGAACAAAAGTGGTACGCCGGGGACACGGTAAACATGGCCATTGGACAAGGGGATATGCTCACGACTCCCCTTCAGATGGCCGCGATTTATGCTACCATTGCTAATGGTGGAACTTATGTTCAGCCACAGTTGCTTAGACAAGTTTTGACTCCTGAGGGCCGGGTTTACCGGGAATTTTCGCCGAAAACCAGAAAAACGGAGTTTTCTACTGAAAACATTTTGGCCCTGCAAACCGGTCTTCGGGGAGTAGTTACCGGGGGGACGGGCCGAGAAGCATTCGCTGGTTTTCCGGTTCCAGTGGCGGG
>DATBWY010000187.1:0-7089 GCA_036514555.1 Candidatus Subteraquimicrobiales bacterium | reverse complement strand
AACCCCTTTTTATGCGGAAATGGGGGGGCAGATAGGGGATACCGGGATTATTACCACTGATACAGGAAAGATGGAAGTATTAGAAACCAAAGCTCCTTTACCGGAAATGTACGTCCACCGGGGCAAAATAGTAGAAGGCGTTTTAAAAAGCGAACAAGAAGCGATTGCCAAAATTGATGAAGCGAGAAGAGAGGAGATCGCCAAGAATCACACGGCCACCCATCTTCTTCACTGGGCCTTGCGAAAGGTATTGGGAAGTCACGTCAGGCAGGGGGGTTCTTTAGTTGCTCCCAACAGACTTCGTTTTGATTTTACTCATTTTCAGGCTTTAAGTCCGGAGGAGATCGAGAAGATAGAGAGATTGGTTAACGAAAAAATTGCCCAAAATTATCCGGTTAGAACTTACCAAACTTCTCTGGATTTCGCCAAAGAGAGCGGCGCTTTAGCGTTTTTCGGCGAAAAGTACGGAGATGTAGTTCGAATCCTTGAGATCGGAGATTTTAGTAAAGAACTTTGTGGTGGGACCCACGTTGGAAGAACTTCTGAAATAAATATGGTAAAAATTATTAGCGAGGCGAGTATCGGTGCTAACCTGCGAAGAATCGAGGCCATCTCTTCCGTTAGGGCTTGGGATTATTTCAACCGGGAAGACAGGGCTTTAAAGGGGGCCGCCTCAATTCTGGGCGTTAAGAAAGACGAGGTAGTTAAGGGGGCTTCCAATCTTTTGTCGAGCTTAAAGGAGAAGGAAAAACAGATAGAGAATTTACAACTGGTATTAAGGAAGGAAAAGGTCCGAGAGATTTTAGCTTCCGCGCGACAAATAAATAATGTGCGCGTGGTAATGGAAGAGGTTGGGGCCCAAAATATGGAGTATTTGAGGGCGCTGGTTGATTCCTTGAAAGAGAAGCTTGGGCGCGGAATTATTATTTTGGCGGCCACATCTAAGGGAAAAGCCCTTTTAGTCGCGGCCGTGACCCCTAATCTAATACGCGATGGTTTTAATGCGGAAAAAATATTGGATTCCATTGCTCCCGTTATCGGCGGAGGAGGCGGGGGAAGGGCCGATTTAGCTCAAGCCGGTGGTAAAAAACCCGAGAAATTACCTCAAGCCTTTGAAAAAGCTCTAAGTTATATCGAAGATTCACTCACGGGGATAAAGAATAACTGACTTTTAACAAACTTTTTATGAGCCAAAAATTTGAGTTTAAGGGAAAAAAGATTCATTTTGTGGGAATTGGTGGCGCGGGAATGAGCGCTCTAGCCCAGATTTGCCTCAGAATGGGCTGTCAAGTGAGCGGTTCTGATCTTAAAGAATCCCGTAACACTTCTTTTCTCAAAGATCAGGGCGCCCAAATATTTATTGGACACGATCCAAAAAATGTGGGCCCTGCTGACGTCGTTGTTTATTCGTCGGCAATACCCTCTACCAATTGTGAACTGGAAGCTTCTAAACAAAATAGAATCACTCTGCTTTCCCGAGGAGAAATGCTTGCTAGTCTTTGCGAAGGTAAAAGAACTATTGCCGTGGCGGGAACCCACGGAAAAACAACAACCACCTCGATGATCTCTTTGGCCTTTGAAAATAACGGCCTTGATCCGACTTTCGTAATAGGAGGGGAACTAAACGATATCGGGAGCAGTGCTAAATACGGAAGAGGAGAATTTTTTATAGCCGAAACTGATGAGAGTGACGGATCCTTTTTGCACTTGACCCCGGAAATAGCAGTTATAACTAACATCGAGGCCGATCACCTTGATTACTACAGTTCTTTGTCCGAGATCGAAAGTTCTTTTATAAAATTTATCAAGGGCGTAAAAAGGGAATCCATCATTTGCGGCGATTATGCGAATATCGCATCCATCATATCGAAGAATCACCGGACTTACGTCTCTTATGGTTTAAAGAGGCACAATCATTATTGTGCCGAAAACATTGTTTTCGATAAATTTTCAGCGTCTTTTGATGTTTACAAAGAACGGCGGAAGTTGGGGAAAGTAGCCCTGGGGGTACCGGGAGCTCACAATATTTCCAATGCCCTGGGGACACTTGTTTTGTGCCTAAGTCTAGGGCTAAGTTTTCGCTCTGTCTCCGACGCCCTTCGGGAATTTTCCGGAGTAAAAAGGCGGTTTGAAGTAATTGGGAGTTTTTCCGGTATTACCGTGGTTAACGATTATGCTCATCACCCCACTGAAGTCGAGGCTCTTTTGAGTGCCGCCAAAGCCGGAGGTTGGACCAGAGTGATCTGTTTTTTTCAGCCCCATCGATTTTCTAGGACCAAATATTTGTGTAATGATTTTGGCGCGGCTTTTGACCTAGCAGATGTCGTCATTCTAAGCGATGTTTACGGTGCCGGTGAAGATCCTTTACCAGGTATTAGTGGTAAACTTATTGCTGAGGCGATTTTAGACAGAAATCCCTCAAAGCAGTTGTCCTATTTCCCCCGAATACGCGATGTTGAGTCCCACCTCTATTCCCTTTTAAAAGAAGGAGACTTATTGCTGTTTGCAGGGGCAGGTGACATTGGGGCTCTAGCGGGAGAATTCCTAAACACCCTTAAAAAAAGGCATAAAAGCGTCTCTTCTTTACCGACAATCGAAGGCAGAACAGATGTCAAAAAGTCGGTTCACAAAAACGTTTGAGAAATTGAGGCATAAGTTAGGCGATAAAGTTTCTTCTGATGTATCTCTTTCTCCTTATCTAACCTGGCGGGTAGGTGGAATAGCGCGGGTTTTTGTCTTGCCGGAAACTCTTTCCGATTTAAGAATAGTTTTTGAAGAAGTAAAAGAGGCTGAAATACCCTATTTCGTTTTGGGTCGAGGCTCTAATCTTTTAGTGGCTGATAGCGGTTTTGATGGTATCGTCATTAAGCTAAGTGGAAGCTTTCGAAAGATTGTAGTGGACGGTTTGGAACTTCGGGCTGGAGGAGCCGCTTCTTTGCCTGCTCTAGTCCACGCGACTACTCGAAGAGATTTAGGTGATCTCACTTTTGCCGCCGGTATTCCCGGTAGCTTAGGGGGAGCGGTAACCCTAAATGCTGGTGCTTTTGGAAAGAGTGTCGGAGAAACAATCAAAGAGGTGATTATTTACAACCATAAAGGGGAACTAGAGAGTTTTCCCGCTTCTAAAATTTCCTTTGGCTATCGCGAGTGTTCGCTTGCCCAACAAGGAATAATAGTCGAAGCCACTTTGAAACTTAACCGGGCCGACCCCATCCGAATTAAATCCGATCTTAAAAGGTACTTTCGAAACAGAAGCGAGACCCAGCCTTTGGCATACCGGTCGGCCGGGTCGGTATTCAAAAATCCGCCAGATTTCTTTGCTGGAAAACTAATTGAGGGGACCGGCTGTAAAGGACTAAAGATTGGCCAGGCTCAAGTTTCTTCCAAACACGCCAACTTTATCATTAATTTGGGTGGGGCTTCCGCTGAAAGTATTTACCACCTTATGGTCAAAGTTCAGAAAGAAGTTTATGAACAAAAAGGAATATTTCTTGAACCCGAAGTGACAATTCTAGGTCAGTTTGAAGAACCCTTATTGATGAGAGACAAACCGGAAGGTTAGGTTGCAGGATTCCAACAAAATTGAGGAACGCCAAAGAAAAATTACCCAAATTAGGCGAAAAAGACGGCTCCGGCTTTTTTTGTCTTTTTTATTTTTGGCCGCTGTCATCCTTCTTGCAATTACCCTTTATAACTCTTCTTTCTTTAAAGTCAAAGAGATCAAAGTCACCGGGAATGATTATTTTAAGGCCAAAGAAATTATTGCTCTGGCTGGGATACAAAAGGATGTGAAATTATTTACATTTCCAGTTAATAAGGTGAGGCGAAGACTTAATGGGCAAAGCAGGATAAAAGACGCCAAAATCATCAGGAAATTTCCTGACAGGATAGTGATTAAGGTTCTGGAGCGTCAACCCATAGCGCTCGTCTCTTTGAAGGATGCCTATACTCTTATCGATGAGGACTCGGTTGTTCTGGACTATGTGGACAACCCTGATACGTTTAATCTTCCGGTTATCAAGGAATTGAAGATTAACAGGCTACCTCGGGGTAAAAGAGTTGAAACTCAATCCCTATCTAATGCGCTTAAGTGTCTGACTAATCTTGACCCGAGCATTAAATCAGTCCTGAGTATAGTTTCAGCGCCATCGGTCGATAAACTTACTCTGTTTACAAACGAGGGAGTGGAAATTCTTTACGGCGAGGCAAAGGATGTTAATCAAAAGAATTATGTATTAAGGAAAATTTTGTCCCAGAACGAAAAGGACGTCATATTTATTGACGTACGAGCGGTTTCTAATCCCGTTATTAAGAGGTTAAAGCCTGAACCTAAGCCCTCGGATTAGCTAAAAAAAAGGGGTTGCTTTTTTTTAAATTATACGCTAAGGTTATTGTCAAACTTTAGACTCGCAAAGTATCAAGCTGTGATTGAGGGTTATATTTGCTGATGGGAGGTGTATTTAAATGGCCGATCTGACCTCAAGTTATTTAACAGTTATTCGGGTCGCTGGAGTAGGTGGCGGAGGGACGAACGCTGTCAACCGAATGATTGAGGCAGGGATCAAGGGAGTGGAATTTATTGCCATAAACACTGATGCCCAGGCTTTACTGACGTGTGAAGCTGATTATAAAGTTCATATTGGGACCGAACTAACGAAAGGTTTAGGGGCGGGAGCGGAACCACAAATTGGTCAACAGGCTGCCGAGGAGAGCCGTGACGAAATAAAAGAGGTGCTTCAGGGCTCCGATATGGTTTTTATAACTGCTGGCAAGGGTGGAGGAACCGGAACGGGAGCAGCGCCCGTGGTCGCGGAGATCGCAAAAGAAGTTGGTGCTTTAACTATCGGTGTTGTGACCAGACCTTTTGCTTTTGAGGGCCGTAGAAGAGCGTTAGTGGCTGATGAGGGCGTAAAGAAACTTAAGGATAAGGTGGATACCTTAATAACTATTCCGAATGATCGTCTTTTAACAGTAGTCGAGAAAAAAACTTCTGTTATTGATGCTTTTAAAGTGGCCGATGAGGTTCTCCGTCAGGGCGTACAAGGAATTACGGATTTGATCACTGTTCCCGGACTCATTAATTTAGACCTGGCTGACATAAAAACAATTATGAAAGACGCAGGTTCGGCTTTGATGGGAATCGGAACGGCTCGAGGCGAAAATAAAGCGACTGAAGCAGCAAGTGCCGCTATTGCTAGTCCATTACTTGAAGCTTCCATCGAGGGAGCTCGGGGTGTGCTTCTTAACATCTCTGGTAGCTCAGATCTCACTCTTTTTGAAGTAAACGAGGCCGCCGAGATTGTGACGGATGCTACTCACTCCGACGCTAACATTATTTTTGGGGCAGTTATTGATGATTCATTGGAAGATGAAGCCAGAGTTACGGTTATTGCGGCGGGATTAGAGGCGTTGCCCAAAAAACAGGAGGAGATGGAATTTTTGCCGAAACAGAGCGAGGTTCCCTCTTTCGAGACAGAAGAGTTGGACATTCCTACGTTTTTGAAAAAGAAAAAAGAGATTTGATTTTTCCCTGCTCATTAGCTACAATAAAGGTAGTATAAAGTCGAGGAGAGAAAAATATATGCCTTTTTTGGAAATTTCGCGTGAAGAAGTTGTTGGCCGAATCAAAAATGATTTAGAATCCTGTGTAGGCCTGCGGATGAAGCTTCGAGCAAATGTGGGACGGTGTAAAATTATCGAAAAGGAGGGAATTCTCCAGGAAACTCACCCTCATCTTTTCGTGGTCAGAGTTGATGAGCAGAGAGAGAAATCTCGGCTAGTGTCATATAGTTACGCGGATATTTTGACGAAAACCGTTGAATTGACGCGTTTGGATTCTGGAGAGAATCTTCTTCCTTGGTTAAGCGGCGAATAAATGGTAGCCAAGAAGTGAAAATAAACTTTTGTAAAGCTGAAAGCACAGTCTATTTCACTGTGCTTTTTTTCTTTTGTAAAAATGATTGTTCGTGTTCTGGCACACGCTAAAATTAATCTTTACCTTGATATCCTGGGGAAACAAAATGGTGGATACCACGACATTGTGAGTTTTACCCAGAGTGTTGGTCTGGCCGACGAAATCAAGTTTGGGCCGGGATCGGAAATTAGTGTTGTTGCTAACTGTGCAATCCGGCCCGAGGAAAATCTCGTAAAGAGGACGGCTGAAATTTTCCGAGAAGAATTCGGTGTTCGAGATGGAGCAACGATAGAGCTTGAGAAGTCGATTCCGATCGCGGCGGGATTAGGGGGTGGAAGCGCTGATGCTGCCGCTACTCTAATCGGACTCAACAAGATTTGGGCATTGGGGCTATCACGCCGTGCGTTAGCAAAAATAGGCGAGCGGATCGGAGCGGACGTTCCTCTTTGTATGCTGGGTGGTACCCTCTTAGCTCAAGGAAAGGGAGAAAAGCTAACTGTTCTTCCTGATCTTCCTCAAACTCACGTGGTTATCGCGAAACCACCCCTGGAAATTTTGACCAAGAATGCTTACGCTTCTTTCGATCTCGAGAAGATCCGTTCTCTCTCTTCTCCCCACGGAATTTTTGAGGCCTTAAAAAAACAGGACCTTAAGGAAGTCGGAAAAAACCTGGCAAACGTCTTTGAAAAGGTTTTCTTAAAAAAATTTCCCGAAATAAATAGGCTTAAAGAGGTTGCCTTGGAAGCGGGTGCGGTCGGGACTCTAATGTCAGGAAGCGGTCCAAGTATCTTCGCTTTGGCCGACTCCAAGAGCCAAGCGGAAAAAATTTTCAAAGCTCTTAAGCAAGTTTGCCCTCGGGTAATTTTGACTAAAAATCATCCTTGCGGTGTAACCGAAGTCAGCGCGCAAAAGCGGAAGCACTAAAAGGTTTTAAAAAGAAGGCGAAATGAAAGTAGATGCTCTAATTTTAAGCGGAGGAAAGCGTCCAGAGAAAATAACGCGTGAGGGCTCCTCCGTGCGAGGGCTTATTGAGATAAAAGGCAAGCCCATGCTGGACTATATATTGGCGGCCGTTAAGAGCTCTCCCTCAATCGACAGAATTGCCTTAGTTATTTCCTCGACCGTTGGCGTGCGAGATTGGGGTAATCGAATTGAAGTCGTGGCGGGCAACGGAT
>DATBWY010000186.1:0-3728 GCA_036514555.1 Candidatus Subteraquimicrobiales bacterium | reverse complement strand
TACGTCTGTTTGGGATATTCTCCCGGAGACAATAAAAATTCTTAGAAAAAATAAATATTCTTCGATACCGGTAATTGCGGCCGGAGGGATCCTAAAGGGAAAAGACATTGCCAGGGCTGTTAAAATGGGAGCGTCCGGCGTTCAGATGGGGACGCGCTTCGCGCTCACTCACGAGAGCAGTGCTCATGCTAACTGGAAAAAGATTCTTTTGGAGGCTAAAGAAGAGGACGTGGAGATCATAAAGAGTCCGGTGGGAATGAGGGGAAGAGCGGTAAGAACTCCCTTCGTGGAGAAAATTCTAAAGGATGAAGCTCCTCCGCCGGGTACTTATAGATTGTGTCGGGTCTGCCTTGGCCAGTGCAATAAGCAATACTGCATAATTGAAGCTCTTGAAAAAGCTCAAAAAGGTAACGTTGAGGAAGGAATTTTCTTTTGTGGCTCTCGGGTAGGGGAAATTAACGATGTTCTCTCCGTTAACGAGGTGTTTTTGCGCCTCAAGAAGGAGTATCAAGCAGCCGTTCAAACAGACTATTTAAGAGCCGCGACTTAGGGTGACTTCAAAATTTACGCTCACAGACTGAACTCTCGGTTGACCCCGAACCTAAAAAGGGAGCGAGCGAGAGTTTTTGTTTTTTCCTGTCCTCTTAGGCTCGAAATCGCGGTCATATCTTTGCTGGCCTATGGGGCGTCGCTTATCACCACCTTTCTACCAGCTTGGCAAGTCGCCAAAGTCTATCCGGCCGAAGCCCTAAGGTATGAGTGAGGATTGCACGGGGGGGGAACCCCGTTCCTGGGATTGTGCCGAGGAAGCAACTGTCAGCAGGAGGTTTTTTTAAGAGGAGATAGAGGAGCTAGGGTAGAACTAACGTTAATAATAGGATAGAGGATAAATCATTAGCGACTTTCATGAGATAAGAAGCTGGGGGCCTGATGAAAAAAAGTACGATTCTCGTCACCCTTTCTGCGATAGTGGTGCTTTTTCTGGGCGCCGGAACCGGCACACTTTATTATTTAAATCAGCAAGTGAAATCGGCCAAACAAGACCTAAGAACGGAGATTAAAAGCCTCAATCAAGAAAACGCAGAGCTTAAAGCCGATCTAAAAGAATTAGAGGAACAAGCTAAGAAGGCGGAAGAAAATATTGAAGAGACTAAAGAAAAATCAGGTAAAGAAAGCCCCACTCCATCCAGGGAAGAAACCGAAACTGAGGCCAAAGACGAAGAAGACTTGATTACGCAGGTGATTGAAAAAGCAATTGACAATATGGCTCTTGACCCGGGCGATTTCGACGTAATAAATATCAAACACAAAAATGATTGGGCAACAGCCCAAGCGGCGCCGAAAGATTCTTCGATGGAAACAGAGCTTTTTGTCTTACAAAAGAAGAATGGCACTTGGACCATAATAGACCAAGGTACAGGTTTGGGGCATTCTGACTATCCCGATTCGCCTCCTGAACTATGGCCCTAAATAACTCTCTGACAAAAATATGTTTTTTTAACGGAGCTCCGCTTGAAGAATAAACCTACGGAGAAATCCTTTTTTGGACTGGTCCACTGGTAAGCTCTTTCAAAGCGTCTTTAGCTATCCATTTGGCGCCTTTACTTTCTCTTTCGAGGATTTCCCGGGCCACTTCGACCGCTTTTTGGTTGAGATTTAAGTTTCTTTTACCAATCTGACGCAGGGCCCAGCTAATAGCTTTTTTTACTAAATTAGCTTCGTTGTCGGCCTCACTCTTGATTATGGGAAAGAACTTAATAAAGTACTCATCAGGAGCTTTTTTATTACTCACCGCCAGGCGGGCCATCATTACAAAACCGGCTCTTTTTACGAATTCCTGCCTTTTTTTGCTCCATTCGACCGCTTTGTCCCAGGCAATCTCCACGTCCTCAAAAAGGTTCATAACGCAGGAGTCACAGACATCCCAAGAATCAAGTTCACTAACCCACTTTTCCATCTGGGCTTCACTTACCTGTTTGTAATCATCCACCATGCTCGCCAAGATTCTGGCTTCATGATAGCCGGAGTCCCAAAGTTCAAGGGCGATCCGGTGATTCTTACCGATTTCTTTGGCCATTTTTCGAAGAACGGGAATCCTGATTCCAAAGGTTTTGCTGGGATTGATGCCAAAGCGAGCCATCCCTTCCACGTCTTTCGGACTTTTTAACGATTTTAACTTGGATATTATTTCGTCCGCTTTTATAGTGCCTCCTTCGACACGACAGGGGTTCTTTTGAATATTATGCCACAGCATTCGCAAAAGTTCGGAATAATCTGGAGGGAACAGAATCGAAAATATGGCTATCGGTAGGCTATCGGTAAAAAAAACTGCCAAGGAAGGCTACATAAAACAGGTGCGTTTCCTTGGCAGCTCTCGTGTTTTGAGGTGTCCGCAAATTAGGTTTTTCTGATCGCCCTGAACTCTCGATAACAAACACCCAAAACAAGCCCCATAATCAAGTAAGCAGGTAGAGCTATAGCTGGACCAATCATGTCCACGATTTCTGTGCCCGCTACCGGACCTGTGACTAGGAAGGAAAGGAACCACAGTCCAAAACCATATATCAACCCTAAAACCAGCGTTGGAATCAAAGCATAGCTATTGGTAAGCAAGGTGAAAAGCATGCCAAAACCGATCCCAAAAACTACGCCTACGAACAATACGATGCCTAAACCGATGATGATTCCAATGGCTCCACTCGCTATCTCCTCAGATACCACAAGTCCGCTTGTCAACTTGGCCAGGAAAAAGAAATCAGTTTCCGTGAAAGAAGTGACTATCATTACAAATAACCCTGAAATAATAGCACCTAGAAGACCAGCAACAACTCCAGCTCGATAATCTACATCCTTCTCCAAACTGTGTCCATGGGGCATGGTGGGAACTCTTACCTCTGCCATCGTTCTCTCCTCCTTTCTTTGATGAATTTAAATCAAATTCCTAATTCCGTCCTTCTACTCTTAAGTTACCTCTTAGTTCATTTAAAAAAATGTGATTTGGCTCACAAGTTAGGAGATTTTTTGAAGTTTTTCGAGGATGATTTTGACTTAAAATCCAAAGTCATTTAATCTCATTGACAGGGAGTCTTGCCCGTGGGGCTCCATCTTTGGAAAGGATCAAAGACTGAGAGCTTCCCAGCTTGTTCTTTTACTTCTACCGATTATCGCGATCCAAGTGGCGCTTATGATAGTGGCTCTCATCGACCTTTTTAAGCGGGAAAAGGTTACCGGGGGCAACAAAATAATCTGGGGCCTAGTTATTGTTCTCATAAATTTTATCGGGCCCATTCTTTACCTTGTTATTGGAAGAAAAGAAGATTAGATGTACGTGAAGGGAAAGGCTCAATCAGGGTAAAGGGACGGAGGTAACAAATGGAAAAAGTGAAAGATTTTGTTAAAACGACTTTGCTGGGCGGATTAGGTGTTCTACTGCCGGTCCTAATTCTGTTTGTGGCGTTTAACGCCATTTTTAGATTTGTGACCGGTAGTATTAGACCTATCGCGAATATTTTTGGGGTCGGCCTGATAAGAAGTGACTTTATCGCCGGCGTAATCTCCATCTTGATAATGGTACTAATCAGTTTCGTTGTTGGCTTGATTGTTAAGACCAGAACAGGCGTTATTTACCACGCTATAATTGAGGAAGCGGTTTTAAACAAGATACCGGGTTATAAACTGGTAAAGGAGGCAACCACCTATTTCGAACCGGGTAAAGAGAGACCGTTTTC
>DATBWY010000185.1:0-4260 GCA_036514555.1 Candidatus Subteraquimicrobiales bacterium | reverse complement strand
CGGAGATGGTCATGCCCGGAGACAACATCGAACTAGAGGTGGAACTGATCACTCCCATCGCCATGGAAGAGGGCCTAAGATTCGCCATTCGTGAGGGTGGAAGAACCGTTGGAGCAGGCTCTATTACCAAGATCTTACAGTGACGCGTGTCCACGCACCAAAAGGCCTAAGGCTGACGGCGCGAGATGTCACCCGCCAAGGCGGGGTTGGGTTGTACCATCGATTTTCCCCATGGGGCTCCGTTTATATTGGGAAATACGAATGGGTAGAGACAGGGTTAAGTTAGGTTTTTAGAAAAATCAAAAAGTGATTCTTAAGAAGTCTATGAATAAGAGACTACTTTGGTTATAATGCAGATTGTTAAGGGTTTTTTTGTTTTGTTAATTGTTTAGGTCGGAGAAGTTTGAGAGAATGGCGAAGTGTAAAAAATTTTTGCCTCTGACATCCAGAAGAGTGCGGAGAAAAGATGCCTAATCAAAAGATACGAATTAGGCTGAAGGCCTACGACCACGAAATTATCGATCAGTCGGCTAAGAAGATCGTAGACACCGTTTTAAGAACGGGGGCTAAAATTTCGGGGCCTATTCCTCTTCCAACTGAACGCAGTATTTATTGCGTTATACGTTCTCCCTATGTGGATAAGGACTCAAGGGAGCATTTCGAGATCCGAACCCACAAAAGGCTTATTGACATTCTGGATCCGACCCCGAAGACGGTGGATTCCTTAATGAGGTTAGACCTCCCCGGTGGGGTAGATATAGAAATAAAACTGTAATACGGCGGACTTTAAATCTAATTTTCGAGGAAGATGAAGGGATTGCTAGGTAAGAAAATCGGAATGACCCAAATATTTTTGGACGACGGCAAAATGGTGCCGGTTACCGTGATTGAGGCTGGCCCGTGCGTTGTTACCCAGGTAAAAGAGCGTGAAAAGGACGGTTATGAAGCCGTTCAAATTGGGTACCAAGAAGTTAAGAAGGAAAATGTAAACAAGCCAATTGAGGGTCATTTTAAGAAAGCAAAAGTTGCCCCCCAAAAGTATTTAGCCGAGCTTCTTTTGGCAAACGGTGAAAATTATGAGCTCGGGCAGGTTTTGACGGTGGAAAGTTTCACCGTGGGAGAAAGAGCTGATGTCACCGGAGTCTCTAAGGGGAAAGGCTTTCAGGGTGTCGTAAAAAGGTGGGGATTTAAGGGTGGACCAAAGTCCCACGGCTCACATTTTCAAAGGGCACCGGGTTCCGTGGGAGCAAGTGCCACACCCTCCCGGGTAGTTAAGGGAAAGAAACTGCCGGGTCAAATGGGAAACGCGAGGGTAAGCGTGCAAAATTTAGAAGTAGTACAGGTTGATAGCGATAAAAATTTGCTTTTTCTTAAAGGAGCGGTGCCCGGTTCTAAGGGAGGGCTTTTAATGATAAAGAGCTCCGTTAAGGCCAGTAGCAAAGGAAAGAAATAAGGTGACTCAAGTAACGGTTTTTAGCAGCAAGGGAGCAAAAGTAGACCAGTTAAAGCTCGGATCAGAGTTTAAATCCAAGGTGAGTCGCCCTCTCCTTCACCAAGCAGCCCGGACATTTTTGTCTCAGATTAGGCAGGGAACAGCTTCTACCAAGACCCGCAAAGAGGTCAGGGGAGGGGGAACAAAACCTTGGCGTCAGAAAGGTACCGGAAGAGCCAGGGCGGGGTCGATTCGATCACCTCTTTGGCGAGGGGGTGGCGTCACTTTCGGCCCAAAGCCCAGGGATTATACCCTTTCCTTGCCGAAAAAGGCCAAAAAAGCCGCTTTAAAGGCGGCCCTTTCGAGTAAAGCCGAAGAAAAGCGAGTACTTGTGATCGACAAGCTAGAGTTTAAGAAACCTCAGACAAAAAAGGCCAATGAAATGCTACAAAAGCTTGAGATCAATAAGGCGACCGTAATTTTGACTCAAAAGGAAGCGAACGCCCAGAAGTCTCTTCGCAATATTTCTAACGTTAGAGCGCTTTACGTAAACGAAATAAACCCGTACTATGTTATGGATTGCGATACTTTGGTTTTCACCCGCCAGTCCTTGGACGAGCTGAAGGAGGCGCTGGCAAAGTGAAATTCTCCCAAGACGTGATTATCCGGCCGGTTATCTCCGAAAAGAGTTACCGTTTAATGGAAAACAATAAATTTACTTTTGAGGTTGATTCGCGGGCCAAGAAAGTGGAAATTCGGCGGGCCATCGAGGACATTTTTAAAGTCACGGTAACCCGAGTAAATACGGTTGCGGCCAGAGGGAAAAATCGAAGGCAAGGTTGGTCTCGGGGTAGAACTAGCGATTGGAAAAAGGCCATCGTGACCCTCAAAGAAGGAGACCGCATTGAGTTTTTTGAGGCAAAATAATGTTTGTCGGGGCCGGATTGAAATTTGAGCGCGAAGCGAAAATTTGACTAGAAAGTGGAAGTAGATGGGCGTTAAAAAGTACAAACCAACCTCACCGGGGCGCAGATTTGCGACCGTTTCAGGATTTGATGAGATAACTGAAGCAAAACCAGAGAAAACCCTAACGAGACCTCTGCCAAAAAAATCCGGGCGGAACGTTTACGGCAGAATTACTACGAGACATCGCGGCGGTGGACACAAGCGAAAGTATCGGCTTATTGATTTTAAGAGAAGCAAGGATGGAATCTCCGCTAAAGTGGCCTCCGTCGAATATGACCCAAACCGGTCGGCGAGGATTGCTTTACTCCATTATGTTGATGGCGAAAAAAGATACATTTTAGCTCCTTTAGACCTAAAAGTGGGAGACGAAGTTCAATCAGGTGGAGAAGCTGATATCAGATTGGGTAACGCTCTGCCGTTACGGAAGATTCCTCTGGGCACAGTGGTCCACAACGTTGAGCTTAAGGCCGGTAAAGGCGGAGAGCTAGCGCGTAGCGCGGGCTCATCGGTGCAGATAATGGCGAAAGAGGGTAACTATGCCCTCTTAAAGTTGCCTTCAGGCGAGGTCAGAAAAACGCATCTTGAATGCCGGGCAACCATCGGGCAGGTAGGTAACGTCGATCACGAGGTTGTCACCTTAGGTAAAGCGGGGAGGTCGCGTTGGCTTGGAAGAAGGCCGACCGTGAGGGGGACAGTTATGAATCCGGTTGATCATCCTCACGGGGGGGGCGAGGGGAAGTCCTCGGCGGGACGGCACCCTGTTACCCCTTGGGGAAAACCAACGCTCGGATACCGGACTCGCAAGAAAAAGCCATCAGATAAACTAATCGTGAAAAGACGAAAGTGACGGGTCTCAGGTCGCAGGCTACAGACCACAAGTGAAAACCCTTAATTGCCCGTGGCTCGTATTGAGATTGTTGATAAATAGCTAATTTTGAAATTTTAATCACTGAGGAATCTTCAAAGTGTAGTTGCCTGATTCCTGCCCGCCACCTGACCGGCATTGCCTGCGGCTTCAGACGTTCGGCAGGCGGGTATCAGACAGAATTAGTTAATTCCGAGTTTGCGTAACAGTTTTCGTAACTTAATGAAGGTGAGTGCTGAAATGGGAAGATCACTAAAAAAGGGTCCTTACGCGGACCAAAAATTGCTGAAAAAAATTGAGCACATGAACGAGAAGATGGAGAAAGGCGTAATTAAGACCTGGTCCCGGGCTTCAACTATTTTCCCGGAGATGGTTGGTCACACTATCGCTGTTCATGACGGAAGAAAACATATTCCGCTTTACATAACCGAAAGCATGGTCGGTCATAAATTGGGTGAGTTCGCCCCGACTAGGTTTTTCAGGTCCCATGGCCACAGAACCGAGAGATCAACGGCGATTAAGTGACAAAGTAAGGTGAATGATTAGAGCGGGTGGAGGATAAAAGTTGAGTGAAACAGCTGTAGCTGAGAAAAACGCCAAAGCAATGGCCAGATATATTCGTATCGCGCCCCGAAAGACGAGAGCGGCGGTAGATTTAATTAGGGGAAAAAAGGTGGATGAGGCGGTCAGTACGTTGCGTCTTTCCCCTAGGACAGGAGCTAAAGCGGTTCTTAAGGTGGTTAACTCGGCCTTAGCCAATGCCGAAAAGCAACTGCAGCAGAGGCGAGAAGACCTGTACGTAAAGCGGGCCTATGTAGATCAAGGGCCGACTTTACGGAGGTTTCGGCCTAGGGCCATGGGCAGGGCCGCCAGAATCCGCAAAAAGACCAGCCACATTACAATTATCCTAGCGGAAGGTGGGGAATAATGGGTCAAAAGGTTAATCCGGTGGGTCTACGCTTGGCATTGAATCAAAATTGGCAGTCGCGCTGGTTTT
>DATBWY010000184.1:0-4645 GCA_036514555.1 Candidatus Subteraquimicrobiales bacterium | reverse complement strand
TCTACAGGTTTTAGCACTCCGGCCTGTGCCATAAACTGATTTGCATGTTCACTTGCTTCTAGGTACTCCCTCAAAGCTTGCTTAAATTCATCCTCATACAAGGGATTGGTTGCATATCTCATCTCCTTTCAGTTAGACATGCCTACTCGAGCACGTTAATTAGGAGAGGGCTCAATAAATTTTTCTTGGTACTCCTTATCGTAATATCGCGGCGACCCAGGATGTCTGTGGAGGACCAAATAATTATCTACTTCTTTCCGTTCGCCCTTCACTTTTATTTTTGCTTTATATTCTTTGGATGTATATTTTTCTAAGCCAAATCTTCTCTGTATTTCTACGCTTATTTGATCAATAAAATCTCTATTATTCTTCAAAGATGAACCAAGTAAGTAGATATTTTCTAATTTTTTTTCTAACAATCTCTGTTCTTCTAGCGAAGTGAACTCTTTCTTTCCTTTTTGCTCCAAGTATTCGGCCATTTTAACTTCATTAAAAAGATAGCCCACGCCAAACATTCTTTTTCTTCTTTTTTCGGCTTCTTTTTTGGTAATACCTTCTCTCTCGGCTGATATTTCCAAAGTGCAGTCATAGCAAATAATTAGGGGCTTGTTTGTTACCCTGTCAAAAGAGAGGGCTCCAATTTTACGCTTTTCGCCACAAAGGTCACAAATACATTTGGACCCCGAAGGAGTATCAACAATCTTATTTTGAAATTCTTCCGGAAAATCAAAAAAACCCATTTTTCGCCCTTGTCGATCCAATTTTTTTTATCCGAGTAATCCCACTTATGATTCGGTAGGGAGATAGTTCTTTAGCAGCGCCTCCGCTTCTTTGTAGTCTCCAAAACACCTGGTAAGATCTTTTTTAAACCGCTTTGAATGGTTGAAATGTTTGAGATGCAGAAGCTCATGAACTATGATGTAATCAGCCAGGCGTTCGGGTAGACAGATAAGCCTCCAGTTAAAGAAAAGGCCGCCATTCTTGGTGCAATAACCCCATTTCTTCATCTCTTTGGTAACGATTGAGTTGTAAACTAGACATAACTCGCTTGCCACTCTTCGAGCCTTTTCCTCGACATAACAAATGGTCTGACTGGTTATAAAATCTGTTAATAGCTCATCTCTTCCTTTGTCTGAATTTTCATAAACATGAATAACTTCTTTATAAAGCCGTACTTGTTTATGAGGCTTTTTGACCAGATAAACCCTTACTTTGAGGGGTTCTCCTTTGTAGAAAATGGTGTCGTTATCAAAAATCTTTTTCGCCTTAGATATCTCTTTAACTTTTTTCTCAATCCAGAGCCGCTTTTTCTCTAGAATGCTGCCAACACTCATTCCCGAATTATAGGGAAGAATTACTTCCAACCGAAAGCCCGGTTTTAATTTTAAATAAATGTGCCGGACATCTCTTCGCTTTATTTCACACGTAATTCTCTTCCCGTTTATCTCTAATACAGACATTTTCAGGCCCAATTGTTGAATTTTCTCAAAAACTCAGTTTATTAGATCAAATTTCTTTCCTTAAAACTCAAAAAACCAGATTTGGTCACGATGATGTGGTCTATCACTTCGATGCCGAGGATTTTACCGGCTTCAACCAATCTTTTGGTGATCTTGAAATCATCGTCGGAAGGTTCCGGATTGCCGGCGGGATGGTTGTGAGCCAGGATTATCTGGGCGGCCACGTTTCTTACGGCCGGCTCAAAGACTTCCCGGGGATGAACAAAGTTGACATTGAGAGAGCCGATTGAGATTACTTCCCTTTTAATCTCCTGGTTGCGACTGTCCAGATAAAAAACGACAAAGTGTTCTTTCTTAAGCTCTCTTAGGTCTTTAAGTTCCTGCCAGACATCGTCTGGAGTCAGATATAGGGCTGCCTTTTTATCTTTTAGAAGTCTTCTTCCGAGTTCAAAGGCGGCCACGATTTCGCAGGCCTTGGCAGGCCCGATACCGGGATAGTTTTTAAGTTCCTCAAAACCTAGATGGGGCAGTTTTTCCTTCCCAAATCTCTTCAAAATTTTGCCGGCGAGCTCTACCACGTTCTGGCCTTTCTTGCCGGATCTTAAAAGAATGGCCAAAAGCTCGGAGTGGGAAAGATTTTCCGCTCCATATTTCATCAGTTTTTCCCGGGGCCTTTCCACTCTTGGCAGATCCTTAACTCTTAAGCTGCCTTTTGGGTCCGGTAATTTCATAACTCTCCTTTTGAAGCCTAGTGACCCTTACGCGTTTTGCACACTCGATCGCCACGGCTATTTATTATGACTAAGGAAAGGGGAAACCTCAAGTAGCACAAGCACTGCCACTATGGTTTAGGGAATGTGGCTCTATCCCACTTACCCGGGTCTCTTAATCGGGTTTTTCAAAAACCCGCCACTTTCAACGAGCTTAGATCTCAAGCACCTTGAGATGACGGGAGCCGAAGAGCGGCGCCGCTCCGCGGCCCCGCACGTGCGGGGCAATTGCGGAGTCGCCCTCCTGAGGAGAGTCGGAGTCCCTGCCTGCCGGCAGGCAGGCAAAGTCGCGCAAGCTGTGAGCGAGTGGAAGTGGCAAAAAGGATATTTGAAATTCCGCGGTCAGACCGATAAATTAAATTTTGAATTCAAATCCACGCAACTTAAAATACCTCAAAAGCCGCAAAAGGCGCTAATTTTAGGAAAAACCACCCAATAAGGCAATGCACTGGTAGAAAAAGTTGAGGTAAGATAAAATCAGTTAGAAGTCGGGACACTCGCAAACCGAGTGGCAATCCGACAAAAACGGCTCACCAAATTCCAAATAAAAAGACACAAATAAAAGGGTGCAAATAAAAGGATAAATATGCCCAGAGTTTCTTTTTTTCCGGATGAAAAAATAGTCGAAGTACAGGTGGGAGAGAATCTTTTAAGGGCGGCCATGGTGGCCGAAGTCTACATCAACGCGCCCTGCGCCGGTGAAGGCACTTGCGGCCGTTGCAAGGTCGTAGTGAATAAAGGAGAGGTTGAGACCCGGCCGACTGATAAGTTAACGCCGGAAGAAAAAAAAGAGGGCTATGTTTTGGCCTGTTTGGCGTCGGTCAAAAGTGATTTAGAGGTAAGCATTCCGCTCGAAACCCGTCTGGGGAGACCGCCTGAGTTGCGGGAGAAAACACCGCGAGCGGGCCGCCTGCTTACGGCCTTAGATTGGCGGAACATTTGGTCAGATCTCCAAATTGACCCAAGATTTAAAAAATTATTTTTGGAACTTACGCCCCCAACCCTAGACGATCATCTCGCCGATTTACAGAGGCTCAACCGCGAGCTCAAAAGGAAACATAATCTTCAAGTCACCCAGATTGATTTTGAGGTTTTGAAATCTCTTAGTAATATCTTGCGGGAAGCTGATTGGAAAGTAACCGCCACTATTTTAGCGGAAGATAACACGGCAAAGATTACACAAGTTGAGCTAGGCGATGCCACCCAAGAGCACTACGCGGTGGCCATTGACGTTGGTACGACTACGGTCGTGGCGGAACTGATTGATCTTGGGCGAGGGGAACCGGTCGCCAGGACCTCGGCCTACAATTCTCAGGTAAGCTGCGGGGCTGACGTAATTTCCCGGATGGTTTATTCCGCCAAACCCGATGGGCTCCGTACTCTTCAGGAACTTGTTATTAAGACGGTTGATGGGTTAGTTGAGGGTTTGGTGAAAAAGGCGGGCATTAAACCGCACTTGATTTCCCATGCTGTTGCGGCCGGAAACACCATTATGCTCCACTTCCTTTTTGGCCTCGACCCCCGCCATATTCGAGAAGCTCCCTATATCCCGGTAAGCACCAAGTTCCCCTGGGTAAAGGCCAAAGAATTAGGAGTAAAAAGTATACCCTACGCCTACTTGTCCGGTTACCCTTGTGTGGCTAGTTATGTCGGAGGCGATGTTGTAGCCGGGGTTTTAGCCTCTAAGATGTCTGAGAAAGACAGTTTAAGCCTTTTTATCGATATTGGAACCAATGGGGAGATTGTTTTGGGAAATTCCGATTGGTTGATAAGCGCCGCCACTTCCGCCGGACCCGCTTTTGAAGGGGGCGGGGTAAAATTTGGGATGAGAGCGGCTAGAGGAGCTATCGAGAGCGTCCGGATTGATTCAGATACCAAAGAGCCAATTATTTTAACCATCGGGGGCGCCAAGCCCTTGGGAATTTGCGGTAGTGGCCTGGTCGATACCCTCGCCGAACTCTTCTTAAGCGGTATAATCGATCAAAAGGGCAAACTTAATCTGGACCTAAAGACACCTCGCTTAAGGAAAGGAACAGACGGTCCGGAGTATGTTTTGGCCTGGGCCGAAGATGTCGCGACCCAGAAAGATATTGCCATAACTCAGGTAGATCTCGATAATTTAATCCGCGCTAAAGCGGCCATTTTTGCTGGGATTAAACTCCTTTCTGAAAACACCGGAGTTTCCTTGGCCGATATCGAGGAGGTTTATATCGCTGGGGCCTTTGGTAATTATTTGGAGGTCGAGAAGGTGATGACCATTGGGCTTCTTCCGGAGATCCCGCCGGAAAAGTTTATCTTTGTGGGAAATGGTTCCCTGCTCGGAGCTTATCTCGCCACTATTTCCTCGGATGTAGCGAAAGAGGCCCAAGATTTAGCGGAAAAAATGACCTATCTTGAACTCTCAATGGATCACAA
>DATBWY010000183.1:0-2207 GCA_036514555.1 Candidatus Subteraquimicrobiales bacterium | reverse complement strand
TAAAAAGGTTGCCCAAATTCTTGGGCAAGTTGGTCTGGGGGATTATTCAACCGGGTGGGCCCGGGAAAAGATTGAAGAGACCGTTTTGCCTGGTTTCAAGCTCTCCTTAGATTCTCTGGATGAGGGGGCTAAAATTGCTCAAAAGTATCGGTTACCTTATGTTGTTCACACTGCCTTGCCGTCCCGCTCAGAAATAGAAGCACTGAAAAGTCTTGGCCCCTTGCTTGTCGCGGGACACCTGAACCATCCTAGTTTTGAATTAGCCGAAGCCATCAACCTGGCAAAAAAACTCAAGCAAGCCGGGGTTTTCATTGACGTTTCGACCTTTGATACCCTCCAAAGCCCCAAGAAGATGGAAGAGCTTGAACTATTTTTCCGGTTTCTGGAGGAAGGGCTGGCCGACACCATCTCCACTGACTATGGCGGGGGCAACCACAGCCCCATTCTTAGGATGGTGGAGCTTGCCCTGGCAGAGGGTGTGGTTTCGTTGCCTGAAGCCGTGGCCAGATTAACAAGTATTCCGGCCCAAGTAATCCCGGGTCTGGCGCCAGAGAGAGGATTGGTCAAAAAAGGATTCGAGGCTGACCTTGTCATGGTTAACCGGGAAAAAATTAGCCAAGTTGATCAGGTAATAATTGGGGGAGAGGTTTTATCTTTAGAACCGTCCGCGCGACGCGATCAAAGACATTGAGCCTGATTAAAGAACAAATTGCACAAATCTTATTCCGGTTATGAAGAAATAAATCGACAACAAGATCAAAAAGAGGCCGCAAATAAGCATTAGCGCGTGATAAAAACGTCCTTTTAAGAGATTTCGTCCGCCGGCAACCATCGCGGAGACCAGACTGTACCAGGCAAAATCGGCCGCGATGTGGCCGATAAAGAAGCTTGCGAGCCCCGCCAAACCCAGCTTAAGGGCGGTTAAGAGAAGCCCTGCTCCAATGGTTGCCCACCAAAGAGTCCAGTAAGGATTGGAAAGAGAAGCCAGAATACCCAGATACAAAGGATTGAGGCCGGATCGCTCTTTGGTTGCTGGGAGCTCGAACGAGATTTCGCCCCGCCGAACTCCCGTCACAAGAGAATATCCCATCCAAAGGAGAAACCCACCGCCAAGCAGACTTATGATTCCCAAAACTAGCCGTTGATTAAGAAAGGAGCTTAGCCCAAAGATCAAACCAAAAACTAAGGTTAACTCGAGGATGGAATGGCCTACGATAAGCAAGGGCCCAGCCCTGAATCCCCTTTTGGCCGATTCGGAAATGGTCACCGTTAGCAACGGGCCCGGCGACAGGGCTCCCGAGAGAGCGACGCCAAATGATGCCACAAAAATTAGCAGTATCTGCAAAAGCTCTCCTTAAAAATTGATAATTTAGATGCTTCCCGAAAATCAGAAGGTTTAAGTTGCCCTTTTCTACTTTTAATCTCCCGCAGTAAATTGTATCCTAAAACCAATGTTAAGAGAGCTTTAGAGTAAACTAAATTGATGGAACCTTTACCTCGTTCTTTTTATGAAAGAAATCCCAAAGTCGTCGCCCAAGAACTCTTGGGGAAGATTATTGTCCACCAGACGATTCAGGGCTTACTGTCCGCAAAAATAGTGGAAACTGAGGCCTACTTTGGTCCAGGGGATCCGGCCAGCCACGCTAAGACCAAAACACCCCGGAGCGCTATTATGTATGGCCGGGCAGGTCATGCCTATGTTTACCTAAATTACGGTGTTCACCATCTCTTAAATGTGGTTGTTGAGAAGGAAGGCAAGCCCGGAGCCATTCTCATTCGCGCTGTTGAGCCGCTTGAAAGGGTTGATTTAATGTTTAAAAACCGTCACACAGCGAACTTAAAAGAGCTTACCAGCGGACCCGGTAAGCTCACCAAAGCGCTTGGGATTGATATTTCTCACAATGGAGTCGATTTGGTAACCGGAAAACTTTTTTTAGCTGAAGGGACCGCTGAAAAATTCTCAATCATTGCCCGCCGCCGCGTTGGTCTTTCTAATGATCACGGCAAGCCCTTAAGATACTATATTGAAAACAACCCCTTTGTCTCCCGGAAATGAAGAGCTTTGTTTTTAATTTTGTAGGAGGTTTCCCCGCGAAAACGAAGTTATATGACGGTGGGTCATAAATAGTTTTTTGTTTTAGGTTGCTTGTAGGTTCCGATTGCGCGCGCCTACTCACTCGTGTTTCAAAGTGCCAAATTGCTATCCG
>DATBWY010000182.1:0-2656 GCA_036514555.1 Candidatus Subteraquimicrobiales bacterium | reverse complement strand
GTTGCTTCAATCGGTCTTCTCTCTCGCAATGACGACTTCTCAAGATAAATACCTAATCAGATTTAAAATTAAGCTCCGGTTAGGTTTTGGAACTTGATATTTTAGGGAGAACCAAAAACTTTTGGAGTAATAAAAGGCCGGAAAAGTAATGACGGGCCTCTGACGGGCCTCTTTTTTTTGCCCAAAAAAGCCTGCGTTGTGGTAACATTTTAAAGATAAAGAACATTAGGATGTTTTAGGAGAATTTTTTGCAGAAAGCGGAAATCAAAAGAAAAATCACTGTCATCGTGCCCGATGGCTCAACTATTGAGATGAATATTGGCTCTACCCTTGCTGATTTGGCGGCCCGTCTTGGCTCCAAATTCAAGAAGAACGCAGTCGTCGGGAAGATCAATGGCGAGCTACGCGATTTAGACTCTTCGCTCAAAGACGGAGCTAGAGTGGAAATTGTCACTTTTAACAGCCCCGATGGCAAAGATGTCTATCGCCACAGCGCCTCCCATATCTTAGCCCAGGCGGTGACCGAATTATTCCCCGAGGTTAAACTGGGGATTGGTCCCGCAACCAAAGATGGTTTCTACTACGATTTTGACTTGGAGCGCTCATTCACTCCAGAGGACTTGGGCAAAATCGAAAAAAAGATGAATCGGATAATCCAGGGTAATCTTTCCTTCCAGAGGGAAGTTCTTCCCAGGGGAAAAGCCATTGAGCTTTTTAAATCCCTAAACCAGCCATACAAGGTTGAACTCATTCAAGAAATTGAAGATGACAAGGTCTCTGTCTACCGCCACGGTGAATTTGTCGACCTTTGCCGGGGGCCCCACGTGCCCACAACCGGCAGAATTAGATCCCTTAAGCTTCTTTCAATAGCCGGAGCATATTGGAAAGGCAATGAAAAAAATCCCATGCTTCAAAGAATTTATGGGACTGCCTTTGATTCATCTAAGGAACTTGAGGAGTTTCTTTATAGATTGGAAGAGGCCGCCAAAAGAGACCACCGTAAGCTCGGCCGCGAACTGGACCTCTTTAGCATCGACGATGAGTTCGGCTCGGGCCTTCCGCTTTGGCATCCTAAAGGGGCTCTAATCCGCAAAATTATTGAGGACTTCTGGAAAGACGAGCATCTAAAGCACGACTACGAGCTAGTGATCATCCCGCACATCGCCAAGGTCAACTTGTGGGAGACCTCCGGACACATCGATTATTATCAGGAGTTTATGTATTCTCCCATCGAGATCGAGGGGCAAAAGTACATTCTAAAACCAATGAATTGCCCCGGGCACATCAGAATCTATAAGTCACGAACCCGCAGTTATCGGGAAATGCCTCTTCGCTGGGCGGAGCTGGGCACCGTTTACCGGTATGAGCGCTCCGGGGTGCTTCACGGGCTTCTTCGGGTGAGGGGTTTTACCCAGGACGACGCCCACATTTTTTGCCGTTCTGAGCAACTAGAAACCGAGATTATCGATGTGATCAAGATGGTGTTATATATGCTTAAGACCTTTGGGTTCGCTGAATATGAGGTTTATCTGTCGACCCGGCCTGAGGGGTACGCAGGCACCCTTGGTAACTGGGAAAAAGCCACCGACGCTTTAAAAAAAGCTCTCGAAACGGCCGAGTTAAACTACGAGATAGATCCGGGAGAAGGGGTCTTTTACGGCCCAAAAATTGACATTAAAATAAAGGATGCCTTGGGCCGGGCCTGGCAGTGCACGACCATTCAGGTAGACTTTAATCTTCCGGAGCGATTTGACGTAACCTACATGGGCGAGGACAACCAGGAGCACCGTCCGATAATGATTCACCGGGCGCTATTGGGTTCTATGGAGAGATTTATGGGTTGTTTAATCGAGCATTACGCCGGGGCTTTTCCTCTCTGGCTTAGTCCGGTTCAGGCGATAGTGTTGCCCATTGCCGACCGTCATCTAGAATATTCCCAAAAAGTGGCCCAGAATCTTAGGGTCGGTGGTGTTCGAGTCGAGTTAGATCAGAGGAGTGAATCAATTGGCAAAAAAATAAGGGACGCCCAGTTACAGAAAGTTCCATATATGTTGGTGGTGGGAGATAATGAGGTTGAAACCGAGACTCTCGCGGTCAGAGACCGAAAAGGCCATGATACGAGAGGAATCAAGCCCAAGGACTTTTTAAAGGCTCTAAAGAAAGAAGTTGAGAGCAAATCAATTTAAGGCGAATTTCTTAAAAAAGGGGAATCCTTTCAATACAAAATCGGGAAAATCCCTTGAAAACAGCGAATGAATTTTGGGAGACTTTAGAAAAGAGCATTAATTTGCTATTATAGTTATCATAATCTTGGATTTGAAGAGAAACCGGTCCGAAGTAAAATTCGGCCGGTCATACTAAAGTCGAGAGGAGTGAGGTGAGTACTATCTATATAAGAGCAAGGGTCAATGAGGCCATTAGAGCGGCGAACGTGAGACTTATTGCCGCTGATGGCGGTCAACTAGGGATTAAAACAAAGGATGAAGCGCTTAAAATTGCCAGAGACGGAGGTTTAGATTTAGTATAGGTGGCCCCACAGGCGGATCCGCCGGTTTGCCGCATTATGGATTACGGAAAATACAAGTACGAACAGGAGCAAAAAGCCAAAAGAGCAAGAAAACATCAGTCTTCAACGGTTGTTAAAGAAATAAAGATG
>DATBWY010000181.1:0-2876 GCA_036514555.1 Candidatus Subteraquimicrobiales bacterium | reverse complement strand
AGTGACCCCACCCGGATTCGAACCGGGGTTTACGGGATGAAAACCCGCCGTCCTAGGCCTCTAGACGATGGGGCCAGGATACCGTACGGTACCTGACTTTCCGCTCCACCGTTTCTCCTCTCAAATTTCCTTACGGAATTTTGTAATTTAAATACTTTTAAGTTGCAAAAAAAGAACTAGCCTCAATTTGAGGTTTTGCATATTTTATCATTTCGAGGTTATTTAATCTAGTTCTTATCCCAACCAGTTTTCTTTCAACTTCAGAAGGTAAGCGAAAGCTTTGTTTTTTTTGGCCAACTTCATAATATCTCCCCGCATATGAATTACTCCGGGTAAAACTGAAGCGAAGATTATCAATGCAACAATTGGCAGGAGATATTTGTCTACATCGGGAATCGAACGACCTAAATAGTATCCGGCCAGGGTCATTCCGGCCCCCCAAAGAAGACCTCCGAAAACGTTGTAGCTAATGAATTTTTTATACTCCATATCTGCCATTCCGGCGACAATCGGAACAAAAGTGCGTACGGCCGGGACGAATCTGGCGAGAATCAAAGCTTTGCCGCCGTGCCTTTCATAAAATTTATTCGCTCTTTTGATATATTCCTTTTTGAAGAAAAAGCTTTCACGCCGGCTCAAAAGCCATTTGGCAAATTTTCCTCCCATCCAAAAACCAACCGAATCTCCTCCAATTGCTCCGATCACAATGAGCGGTACAAGAATTTTTATGTCAAGAATTTGCTGGGATGCCAAAAACCCGGCCGTAAAAAGAAGTGAATCTCCCGGAAAAAAGAACCCGAAAAAAAGTCCGCTTTCGGCAAAAATCATAAAAAAGATGCCGAAGTAGCCTATTGTTTTTACAAGCTCTATAAGATCGATCCCAAGAAATTCCATACAAGAGTTAATTTTAGAGAAGTAAGGGGGTTATTACAATAAGTTATTCTTTCTTGTTTCGAGTGCTTTTTCGATAAAGAGGAGTTGGTCTTTAGGAAGTAGAGGAAGAGTGTCAAATGCAAAAAAGGCAGCTTCTGAAACTTCTTTCGAGGGAGTGAACTCTCCCCCCATGAATGTACCCACATATCTGGAAAGTTTTTCTAATATCGTTTAGAATAATAGTCAGTATGTCACGAGGTAGTAATAATTTACCTTTTTATCAACCACCTTCAAGGGCAGCGGCAAGACTAAAAACGCAATCTTTTATTAGTCGATTAAGGCGTAGAATTTTTTTAAGAAAAATCTATGGTAAAAGAAAGCAAGATACTTAACCTCGCGAGAACCTTGTAACATACCATTGACCCTCTTTACTTCTTTGGTATAATACAGTTATAAGCAATGGAAAAAGTTTAACTAGATGGCATTTAATGCTTAATTTGGCAGCCGCCATCTGGCGGCTTTTTTCTTTTTAGATATTTTTGCTCTTTTACAAGTGAAGATTAGTAAGGTTAACAAGCCAAATATGGTTTGTTATTCAAAATATGGTTGGAAGCGATGATCACAGAGAGCACTGAGAAACGATGAATGCACTGAGAATTTTCTCTTTACATTCTATTATTTCTGTGCCTTTTGTGATTACTTTTTGAGGATTTGATCCTGGTCCAGGACGAACGCTAGCGGCGTGCTTTAAGCATGCAAGTGGAACGGTCCGTCGCAAGACGGAAAGTCGCGAACGGCTGAGTAACACGTAGGAACCTACCCTTTGGTGTGGAATACCTCCGAGAAATCGGAGCTAATACCGCATGACCCACGTTCAGTTACATGAACGTGGAAAAGGATATAACTATTCACCGAAGGAGGGGCCTGCGGCCTATCAGCTAGTTGGTGGGGTAACGGCCTACCAAGGCTACGACGGGTAGGGGACGTGAGAGCGTGAACCCCCAGAATGGCACTGAGACACGGGCCATACACCTACGGGTGGCAGCAACTGGGAATCGTGCGCAATGGACGAAAGTCTGACGCCGCGACGCCGCGTGAGGGATGACAGCCTTCGGGTTGTAAACCTCTTTTATTTAGTCCGAGAGGACTTTTTGAATAAGCACCGGCTAACTCCGTGCCAGCAGCAGCGGTAATACGGAGGGTGCAAGCGTTGTCCGAATTTATTGGGCGTAAAGAGTTCGTAGGCGCCCCGCCGCATCTTATTTCAAATACCAGAGCTTAACTTTGGAAAGGGATAAGAGATGGGCGGGGTTGAAGAGCGTGGGGGCTACTGGAACTTACGGTGTAGGAGTGAAATCCGTTGATATCGTAAGGAACACCGAGGGCGAAGGCAAGTAGCTAGGCGCTATTTGACGCTGAGGAACGAAAGCTAGGGGAGCGAAAGGGATTAGAGACCCCTGTAGTCCTAGCCGTAAACGATGCTCGCTAGGGATCCGCCCTACAAAGAACAGGTTCTTTACGTGTTTTTTGTAGGGTAGGTCCCGTAAGCTAACGCGTTAAGCGAGCCGCCTGGGGAGTACGAGCGCAAGCTTAAAACTCAAAGGAATTGACGGGGACCCGCACAACCAGTGGAGCATGTGGTTTAATTCGAGACGAACCGAAGAACCTTACCTAGGTTTGACATCCTACCGTTTTATTCCGATAGAAATATTGGGAGATCCTTCGAAAGTTGGATGGTAGGACAGGTGTTGCATGGCTGTCGTCAGCTCGTGCCGTAGGGTGTTCCCTTCAGTGGGGTAACGAGCGCAACCCCTGCCGTATGTTAAATTGTTCATACGGGACTTCTCAAGCTTGTCTTGGGAGGAAGTGGGGACGACGTCAAGTCAGCATGTCCTTTATATCCTGGGCGACACGCACGCTACAATGGGCGAGAATAGAGCGTAGCCAAACCGAGAGGTGGAGCAAATCGCGGAAAAGCGCCCACAGTTCAGATTGCAGGCTGC
>DATBWY010000180.1:0-5347 GCA_036514555.1 Candidatus Subteraquimicrobiales bacterium | reverse complement strand
CTGGCCCCTACACTTTTAACCTTTTGAGGACTGGGCCTTAATAAATTACTTTACCGTCAGGTTGCTTAAGAGCGACTGTGAACACGCCGCTCTTATCAAGGGGGAGCAGGCTCCCCCTTGAGGAACCCCCACAATTTCCTTGTATTTAGGGGAGGGTTTCGAGAGATTCTTCCCCTTCGACAAGCTCGGGGTCAGAATGACAAAATCTGAGTTCTGCGGGGGAGCCTACAAGCAACCTAAAACAAAAAATGTTTATGCCCCATCCTCACCTAATAAACCCTTTAACCGCTTAGTCTAGGAGTCCTGGTAAAGGCTCAATAACCATCCTTTTGTTCTCTAAATCAACCTCTTTAACCACCTCTTTGGTGGCCGGAACCAAAATTTCCTTCTTGCCTCTACCTTCCGGAGAGATAACATAAACGTCGTTACTTCCGGTTTTTAAGATGTCAGTGATCTCGCCAATGAACTCACCCGCCAAAGTAAAAACTTTCAGGCCCGCTATTTGATAATACCAATAAGTGTCTTTTGGGAGCGGAACAGCCTCATTAGAAGGGACCTGCAAGAACCGTCCTTTTAAATTTTCGGCCTCCCCGCGGCTCGTCACTCCTTCAAACTTAAGAAGAAGGTTCTTCCCCTTGGCTTTTGCTTTTTCCACAATCAATTCTAAAGCTTGATTTTTTAAATTTTTTTGAGCATCTTCTGATCCAGACGGTTCTTTTTGAGACAAATCATAAGAGGAACCGTAAACTCTCGCGCCTGGTTTAAATCTCTCCGGAAAATCGGTTAAGCTCTTGGCCTCAACAAACCCTTTTAAGCCGTGAGCCCTTAATACTTTAGCGATAGTTAAAAACTCCCGCTTCTGAGCTGAGTGCTCAATCATGCTTCCCGTCTTTCACCGAGTGATTAACCTGATCGCCTGTGCCTAGCACGTTGCGCTTGGCCTTAACGCCACACCGTACACTAATTTAATCGATTATTTCTACGATCGCTTTCTTGCCGTTTTTAACAGCGGCGGCTTTAACAACAACCCGTAAAGCCTTAGCGATTCTTCCCTCCTTGCCGATCACTTTTCCCACATCATCAGGCGCCACGTGGAGTTGCAAAATGACGGACTGCTCGCCTTCCACAACAGTTACATTCACCTCTTCTGGTTTGTCAACCAGAGCTTGAGCTAGAGTCTCTAACAGTTCTTTCACAACGTCACCCCCTGTGTTAGGCTGCCCTCCATTCACTTTTGAGCAAATCCCGCCGCTTTGGCTTGGCCTTGCCACTATTTAGGCGAAACAACTTTTAGTCAACGGTTTAGCCGTCTGGCTTTTAACTACCTGAACTCGGAACCCGCAATCAACTGCTCACCTCTGGAGTAGCAGAAAGAAGAAGAATTAGCGAAATTTCACGTAAACTGCTTGATATATTTTTCCCTGTTAGTTTCAAACTCCGTGAGAACATTGGTTATTTTTAACAGCTTTTGGACCGCCCCGCTTGGTTTTGCGCCCAGAGCCAACCATTTTAAGGTCTTTTCTTTGTCGATTTCGATAAAAGAAGGTTCGGTCCGGGGATTGTATCTCCCCACAATTTCAATAAAACGGCCATCTCGAGGCATTCTGGAATCAACAACAACCACCCGAAAGAAAGCTTTTTTCTTCCCTCCTCTTCTCGTTAACCGGATACGAACTGCCATAGTCACCCCCTTTTTTTCCGTAATACTAGCTTATGACATCTAAGAAAAAAATAAAATGATAGAACCGAATTAGGTGAAGGGGAAAGGGTTCTTCCCTAACCCAAAAGGAGACTTTCCTCGCTTCAACTGTTTGACCATCTTCTTTAAAGCATTAAATTGATTAAGAAGTTTGTTTACCTCTTGAGTATTGGTGCCACTCCCTTTGGCAATCCTTAGCCTTCGGCTTCCGTTAATAATCTCAGGGTTCTTTCGCTCTTCGGGAGTCATTGATTGGATTATTGCCTGAAGCCGGCCTACATCTTTGTCGCTAACTTGGACCTTTTTTACCAATCCGGATACTCCGGGGATCATTTTCATAACTTCAGAGATAGGCCCAAGTCTTTTTATCTGTTTCAGTTGCTTCTGAAAATCTTCCAAATTAAACTCGTCTTTCAAGAGTTTTTCTTGCAAAACCTGAGCTTCACGTGCGTCAACCTGAGATTGAGCCTTTTCGACCAGGGTCAAAATGTCTCCCATTTCTAAAATCCGGGAAGCCATCCGATCGGGGTGGAAGGGCTCCAGAGTATCGAGTTTTTCTCCCATGCTCACGAATTTAATGGGTTTTCCGGTAACCGCTTTAATCGAAAGAGCGGCTCCACCCCGGGCGTCGCCGTCTAGCTTGGTTAAGATCACCCCATCGAAATCTAACTTTTCCTCAAAAACTGAGGCCAGATTGACGGCATCTTGCCCGGTCATTGCGTCAGCCACCAAAAGAATTTGATGAGGGTGAATTCTTTTCTTAGCTTCCTGAAGCTCTTTCATCATTTCTTCGTCGATATGGAATCTTCCCGCCGTATCCAGGATAACCACGTCGCTCCCGCTTGACCTTGCTTCTTGAGTTCCCTTTACGGCAATTTCTACCGGATCAGAACTCGCCTTTCCCCTCAAAGCGCTTGGCATAAAAACTGGTATTTCAAGCTCTTCGGCGAGGATTTTAAGCTGGTCTTGAGCGGCCGGGCGGTAAACGTCCGCCGCTATCATCATAACCCTTTTACCCTGAGATTTTAAATGACGGGCCAGTTTAGCGGTGGCCGTAGTCTTTCCGGAGCCATGCAGACCAACCAGCATAATAATAGTGGGCGGATTAGACGCGAAGGTTAATTTGCTCTGGGTAGAACCCATAAGCTTTGTTAATTCCTCGTCAACGATTTTTACAACCTGTTGGGCCGGAGTCAGACTTTCCAGCACTTCACTCCCGACAGCTCTTTCCTTAACCTTGGCGATAAAATCCTTGACAACTTTAAAGTTAACGTCGGCCTCGAGCAAAGCTAACCTAACTTCCCTTAAAGCTTCTTCAACCTGTTTCTCGCTCAAGCGCCCGAAGGATTTTAGCTTTGAGAATATCTTTTGCAAACGTTGTGTTAAGTTATCGAACATCTTTTCAACCTACCATTTTGGTTCTGAACGGGAATTTTCGCGTATTTCGCACCCTACCATATTATAAAAGGAAAAAAGGGGGTGTCAAATTAAAGGAAAGATAGAGAATTTAGTTAGCCTGTCAAAAATAAACCCTCGATAAACTCTTTCGCATCAAATATTTCGAGGTCTTCGAGGCCTTCTCCCAGACCCACAAACTGGATGGGGATTTTAAACTCTTCGTAAAGAGCAACCACGATACCTCCTTTAGCGGTTCCGTCAAGTTTGGTGAGAGCAATCCCGTCAACTCCTAAGGCCTCGTTAAAAAGGCGAGTTTGGGCGATCGCGTTTTGCCCGGTTGTGGCATCGATAACCAGTAAAGTGGAAACTTTTGCCTCTTCGGCTTCTCTTAAGGCAACTCTTTTGATCTTTTTCAGCTCTTCCATTAGATGCTCGTAGGTGTGAAGTCTTCCCGCCGTATCCACCAGCAAAACGTCTATCCCTCTGGCTTGCGCGGCGTGAATGGCATCGTAGACAACGGCGGCTGAATCCCCGCCCCGCTGGTGTTTAACTATGGGGACTCCGATTCTTTGGCTCCAGATCTCAAGCTGCTCGATGGCCGCGGCTCTATAAGTATCGGCCGCCACCAAAAGAGCTTTCTTTTTTAATTCTTGGGCCCGATGAGCTATCTTCGCCAAAGTGGTGGTCTTTCCGGTACCATTGACCCCGATTCCCAGAAGTATCGAGAGTTCAGAGTTCCAGAGTGGTGGCATCTCGGGAGGAAAAACGTTTACGAGTCTTTGCTTTAAAAGTTCAAGAACTCCGTGTTGATCACGAATTTTTTCGGTTTTTACGCCCGCCTTAAGCTCATCAATCACTTTTGAAGTCGTCTCCACCCCTAAGTCAGCTTGGATTAAAGTTTCTTCTATCCCTTCCCAGAAATCTTCACCCAAGGAGGGAAACCTTCGCATTGCCGAAGATAGCGAGCCAAAAAGAGCCTGGCGGCTTTTTTCAAGTTTCTTACGAAGCTTAGAAATTTTTCCGGTTTTGGCTTTACTTTCTTTCACAATCGCCTCCAATCCTTAAAGAATACCGGGAATGGAAGACCGGAGCAAGATTTATGGGGTTAGGAGTCAAGAATACGGTAGTCAAAAGTCAAGAGTCAGGATTTAGGATTGAGGATTTAGGTGCGAGGATCAAAGAAAATCACTGCTGTCCTTGAAATCCTTGTTTTTTAAGAATCGGGGATTTTTAGATCTCGAGTTCCGAATTCCGATAAACGAATTCCGAGTCCCGGTCGTTTGTCTCGAGGATGTCGGTCTTTAAAGAAAAGGTTTTGGAGATACCGTCGCCATTTAAAGTTACACCCCACAACGAATCGGCTATCTCCATGGTACGACGCTGGTGAGTGATGATAAGAAACTGAGCCTCTTTTTTAAGCTGTTCCATAAGGGATAGAAATCTCTGGAGGTTAATCTCATCTAATGCTGGCTCTACCTCGTCAAGAACGTAGAAAGGGGCGGGATTCGCTAAGTAAACCGCGAAAAGAAAGGTTAAAGCGAGCAAGGCCTTTTCTCCGCCCGAAAGAAGAGAGAGTTTTCTAAAGCTTTTACCGGGTGGTTGAGCTAGTATCTCGATCCCCTCTCCGGATTCAATCGGCGTTAAGGAAAGTTCGGCCTTTCCGCCGGGAAATAACTCCTGAAACAGGGACTTGAAATTATAGCTCACCTTTTCAAAAGCCTCAAAAAACCGCTGTTCAATCTTTTTATCGACGGCCTGAACGATCGTGTCTAAAGCTTTCCGGCTGCTCAGGAGATCCTCGATCTGCTTAGAAAAAAACCGGCCTCTTTTTTCGAGGGCCTTCGCTTCCTCAATAGCCAAGGGATTAACCGGACCGATTGCCGCGATTTGTTCGCTGAGCGTCTCGATGCCGTGTTTTACTTCTTCGCGATTTGAAGAGTTAGAAGAGTTTTCAATGGCTCTTTCTAGTGGAACGCGGTAATCTTCGACGATTTTCTCAACGAGCGCTTTGACTTTGCCCTCTAACTCGGCTAAGGATAGAGAGGTCTCGTAGAGCTCTCTCTCGGTCTGACCAACCTCCTCATTTAATTTACTGGTTAGCGCCTGCTTTTCTTTTAAATCTTTCTTAGCTCTTTCGAACTGGTTTTCTTTGTCAGCCAGAACTGCTTTGAATTTTGACTGTAGCCTGCTTATGGCGGGAAGAAGCTCTTCAAAAATCCGCTTAATACTTTGGGCTTGTTTTTTATGACC
>DATBWY010000179.1:0-2039 GCA_036514555.1 Candidatus Subteraquimicrobiales bacterium | reverse complement strand
ATACGCCACGATGTTCTTGACCGGAGTTGTTATATGCCGGGCGTAGTACTGTCGATCAAACAGGTTCCTAAACGGCCTGGTCTTACTTTTGGCTTGGATAAACTTTTGAATCTATAAATTTGGTTAAATAGTTTAGATAGGGTCATAAATAGTTTTTTATTTAGGTTGCTTGTACGCTCCGGTTGCGTATGCACTATTTTTTTGCCACGTTCACTCGCTTGCAACTTGTCTGCCCGCCATTGTCTGCGACCTCGGGCGCTGGCAGGCGGGCGCGACTTTGGACTCAAGATCTTTTCTAAAAGCTGTTAAAAACTTTAATGGTGGGTTTCTCAAAGCGATATTGCGCGCAACATGAGTCGAGGGGGAGGTGAACATCTGCCGCAGCACGCGACGAAGCGTTGCGGGGTGGCAATGTGGGACGAGCCTGAGGCCCTGCCTGCCGGCAGGCACGCATAGTCTCCCCCGCAAAGCGGGGTTGAGCGCGGAGAAACCTACTTTGCTTCATCTCAAGTTGCTCGAGATCTAAGCTCGTGGAAAGCGGCATCTTTTGACACTTGGTAGGAGGTCGATAGAGGGCTGGTTCAAATAGTTAGATAGTTACAGGCAAAGTGTAGAGAACCTATTTAACTAATCATGTTGTAGTCGTAGCCCAGATAAGCTATTTAACCATTTAACTAATGGCTATTTAGCCGAAGTTAGTGAGGAAAAATGAGGGTTCATTTGGGCCGGGTAATCACAGCCATGGTCACTCCCTTTAAAACCGATTTGAGCGTTGATTACGGTAAAGCTCAGAGTCTCGCTCGTTACCTTCTTAAGAACGGTTCTGATGGTTTGGTCGTCGCCGGAACAACCGGAGAGTCTCCTACTCTTTCGAGTGAGGAGAAATTGAGGCTTTTTGAAGCGATAAAGGAGACCGTTGGCGACCAGGGGTCGGTGATTGCCGGAACCGGCAATAATTGCACCCGAGATAGCGTTGAGCTCACCAAGAACGCTGAGGAAATAGGGGTAAACGCTTGTATGTTGGTCACGCCCTATTACAATAAGCCACCCCAATCAGGACTTTTCAACCATTTTAAGACCATTGCCGAAAGCACTTCGCTTCCGGTGATTCTTTATAATGTTCCCTCGCGGACCGTCCGAAATCTAAATGCGGAAACGGTGATCGCGCTTTCAAAAATTGAAAATATTGTGGCAGTTAAAGAGGCCAGCGGCGATATGGAGCAGATAGCCAGGATTATCCAGGGAACCCCTGAAGATTTCCTGATGTATAGCGGCGAGGACGCAACCACTTTTTCTCTTATCGCCCTGGGCGGATACGGGGTTATAAGCGTTGCCTCCCATTTCGTTGGGAAAGAAATCAAAGAGATGATCGATTTTTACCAGGCTGGTTCGGGAGACAAAGCCCGCCAGATCCATCTAGAGCTACTTTCCTTCTTCAAGACCCTTTTCGCCACTACCAATCCCATATTGGTAAAAGCGGCCCTAAAATTGCAAGGTTTCGATGTGGGAGGATTAAGGCCCCCTTTAATCGAAGCTAGTGAAGATGAAGTAAGTAATTTGAAGCTCGCGATGGAGAAAATGAGTCTTCTTTGACAAGGGTTATGAGGATTCGACTTTTCACGCGCGCTAGCATCGGTTTACGATGGGATAAACTACGTTATTTTCCATAAAGCTCTCGAGCTCACGATTTTTTTAGTGCCGGGGCGTAATGTTTTCAAACGGTTGGGGACCGAATGGCGACTAGCAAATCCAGTAAGAAAAAATTACGGTTGATTCCCTTGGGAGGCCTGGGGGAAATCGGCAAAAATATGATGGTGGTGGAGTACGGGAAGGAAATGCTCGTCATTGATGCTGGTCTCATGTTTCCCCAAGAAGAAATGTTAGGAATCGATCTTGTCCTTCCTAACTTTTCCTACCTCAAGAAGAATAAATCTAGGCTGAGAGCGATAATTTTGACCCACGGACACGAGGATCACACTGGGGCTCTGCCTTACTTACTTAAAGAGATAAAAGTTCCGGTTTTCGGAACAAAGCTGACC
>DATBWY010000178.1:0-8244 GCA_036514555.1 Candidatus Subteraquimicrobiales bacterium | reverse complement strand
AAGCTTAAGGCAATTGAAGGTTTGACAAGCCCTTTAAGCTGTGCTAGGATGACTTCTGGTTTTTAAAAGGCTCGTAGATTTCTTTTCGCTCAAACTGCGCGACTATGGCGTCGGGATCGTCTCACATTGCCAACCCGCTATTCCCCGCCTAGCGGGACGCGGGTTGCGGCAGATGCTCGTTTCACCCTCAGCTCATGGTGCTCGTGATATCGCTCACAAGAAACCTACGGATAAAGTTTTAACGGCTTCAGAAGAATTGGGATTGAGGCTATTTCTTAAGCATCAGGTTCGCTTTGCCCGCGTGGGCTGGCAGGCAAGTTGCAAGCGAGTGAAAGTAGTAAAAAAGATGTTGCTCGCACCTCGATTCCAAAGAACCCTACAGGTAAAAGGCTACGTGTGTTTTAATACTTGGGAATTTTAAAAGGCGGTAAAGGTGTATGCGATAATTGAATCCGGAGGAAAACAGTATAAAGTAAAGGCGGGGGATGAAATACTCCTGGAAAAGATTAATGGAAAAGCCGGCGATAAAATAGAGCTTAAAAAGATCCTGTTTTTCACAAAAAATGGCGAGACCATCCTTCTCCAAAAGGATTTGACCAAAGTCAAAGTGAAAGCGACTATTTTGGAGCAAACAAAAGGCGATAAAATTATTGTCTTTAAGTACAAGGCGAAAAAGAACTATCGGCGCAAAAGAGGACACCGCCAACTTTTGACAAAAGTTAAGATCGATGAGATAATTTTAAGTGAAGGTCCGAAGAAAAGTGTACAGACCGCAAGCTCTAAGGCTGAGGCCGTTAAATAGTGACCGGACTTAAGCGCGAATTATTGAAAAATCCCAAATCACAAATTCCAAATCTCAAACAATATCAAATGTTCAAAATTCAAAAGGCCAAAACGAGGACAGACAATTAAATACTGTTTAGACGAGCGTTTGAGTTTTGAAGTTAAATATTTGATATTTGGAATTGTTTATAATTTGGTGCTTGAGGTTTAGTATTTCCTGCCGAAGGCAGGATGGAGGTTTTTTAGATGGCCCATAAAAAGGGACTGGGAAGTTCCAAAAATGGACGTGATAGTGAAAGCAAACGGCTAGGCGTGAAATCTTTCGGTAATCAGACTGTTAAGGCCGGAAGCATTTTAGTAAGGCAAAGAGGTACCAAGTTCAAGCCGGGACGTGGCGTTGGTTTGGGGAAAGATTTTACTCTCTTTGCTCTAACCGATGGTTATGTGGTTTTTAAAAACGGCAAAAAAAATTCCCGGAAAATTAGCGTTATTGCCTCTTAGATCGTATTTTTCCGCGACTATTCCCCGCTTTTGAGATCCGAATTATATTTCCTTTTACCCACCATTCTCTTCATTTTTCAGGCTCCCCCCGTACCAGCCCCGTTTTTAGCTGAACATTACTTAAGAACAGAAGATTACATGGATTTCAAGGATAGCAAGGATTGCACGGAGTTAAGAGATGACAGGTATTAAATTCCCTGAGTTTCCTCGATCCTCGCACCTAACTCCTCAATCCTAAATCCTGACCCCTACTCTTGACTCCTGACCCATGACCCTTGACTCTAGTCCGTCGTCCCTCGCCCTTTACCCCTTGTCTCCTGACTACTCACTTTTGTGTTATAACATATTTAGTAGAGTCCAACGGATCTTCGAATCCAGGTTAGGCTCAAGTTTTAGGATGGTGTATGTTCATAGACGAGGCCCGAATTTTTGTCCAGGCTGGCGGCGGCGGTAATGGTTGCGTAAGTCTCCGCCGGGAAAAACACGTTCCTCGAGGAGGCCCTGACGGCGGCGACGGAGGAAAGGGAGGCTCTGTAATTATCGAAGCAGAAGGGGGATTGAAAACCCTCATCGATTTTTACCGCAAAACCCATTTCAAGGCGGAGAGAGGAAAGCACGGCCAGGGAAGTAATAAGCACGGAAAGAGCGGCAAGGATCTCATTTTGGCCGTTCCTTTAGGCACCGTAATAAAAAATGAAAACCAGGAGGTTCTGGGCGATCTTATCTTCCCCGGTGATCAGCTGCTCGTTGCTCACGGAGGGAAGGGTGGTAGGGGCAATGCCCGTTTCGCGACTGCCCAAAGACGAGTTCCTTCCTTTGCGGAAAAAGGGGAGAAACCAGAGGAAGGATGGCTTAATCTTGAACTCAGGCTACTAGCCGATGTTGGGATAATTGGCTATCCGAACGTTGGAAAATCTACTTTAATTAGCCGTATTTCCCGGGCCAAACCAAAGATCGCGTCCTATCCTTTTACTACCAGGGTTCCTAACCTCGGAGTGGTCACCGCCGGCGAGAATAGCTTTGTAGTCGCTGATATCCCCGGACTTATCGAAGGGGCTCATAAAGGGCACGGATTAGGCGATCTTTTTCTAAGACACATCAGGCGAACGGCCATCCTTTTGCATCTTCTTGATCTTTCTGCCTTTGAGGGAAGAGACCCTATCAACGACTTTAAGCTCGTCAACAAAGAACTTGAGCTTTTTGACCCCGATTTAGTAAAGCGCCCGCAGCTTGTGGTGGGCAATAAAATTGATTTGCCTGAGGCTAAAAAAAACCTACCTCGAGTTAGCCTCTTTTTTAAAAAAGAGGGCTACTTTTTCGAAGCCATCTCCGCTTTAACCGGTGAAGGCATAGATGCTTTGCTCAATCAGGTTTTAATAGAGCTTGAAGAGGCTTCTAAGGAGAAAAAGATAGCCCTGACAAAGCCACCGAAGCATATGATAATTACCCTTCCCGAAGATGACGAAAGAAGTTTTTCTATTGTCAGGCAAGGTCCAAAATTCTTGGTTAAAGGTAAAGGCATTGAAAGACTTATCCAAATGGCTGATTTGGAAAACGACCAGGCCCTAGTCTATTTACAGCACAAGTTTAAAAAAATAGGACTTGAGAGAAGACTTCAAGAATCAGGCGCCCAAGAGGGCGATACAATAATGATAGGCGAGACTACTTTTGAATTTCGCCCGACCTAAGAGGTTCGGTGAGATACCTTGAACCGCGAAACTTATCTGAAAAAGGTTAAGAGAATCATCATTAAGGTTGGAACCAGCAATATTACCAACGACTCCGGCCGGTTAGACACGGGTCAACTCAAAAATCTCGTGGAACAGATTAGAGAGCTTAAAGATCGCCGCTACGAAGTACTTCTTGTTTCCTCCGGGGCCATTGCGGCCGGGGTGGAGGGTTTGGGTCTCAAAAAGAGACCAGACACCATCCCCGAGCTCCAGGCGGCTGCCTCAGTGGGCCAGGGGCTTCTGCTTCAAGAATACATTAATCTTTTTAAAGAAGTAAACCTGAAAGTGGGTCAGGTTTTAGTGACTCAATTTGATACGACCCACCGCCAGCAGTACCTTAATGCTCGAAACACTCTGGAGAAGCTTTTGCAATTAGGGACCATTCCCATCATAAACGAGAACGATACCACCGCCGTGGACGAGATTAAGTTTGGGGATAACGATACCCTTGCCGCCATGGTGACAACCCTAATTAAGGGGGATCTTTTGGTGATGCTCACCGTTACCGAAGGCCTTCTGACCCATGACCCCTCAAGCGGGGACCGGGATAAACTTCTCTCCCAGGTTGAAGAGATTACGCCGGAATTGGAAGCTTTAGCGGGAGGAGTAGGCACAAAATTCGGCCAGGGCGGGATGGTGACAAAACTTCAGGCCGCCAAAATTGTGACCTTTGGCCAAGCGGCCGCTATAATCGCCAACGGTTTTGAGCCCCGAGTTCTCTTGGATATTGTTGAAGGAAAGCCCGTGGGAACTTTTTTTGTTCCCCGAAAAAAGAGCGTATCAAGCCGGAAGCTGTGGATTGCCTTTGGCCGAATCACGAGCGGCACAATATTTGTGGACAAAGGCGCCAAAGAGGCCTTAGTTTCGAAGGGCAAGAGTCTTCTCCCGGCCGGCATCACGCGATGCCGCGGTAAGTTTGAGCCCGGAGACGCGGTGGACATCGCCGACACGAAGGGCGACACTTTCGCCAAGGGCCTCGCTAACTTCAGCTCAGAGGAGATAAATAAGATAAAGGGTCTAAAAAGCGCCGACGTTTCTTCGATTCTCTCCGAGGACGCCGATGAAGAGGTGATTCACCGCGATTGTCTTCTCATCCTTAAATAGTCTCTTTCTTCAATAACCTCATTCTCACCAAACTTCCTCAAAAAAATTTGCCACATTACTTTACAAAAGACTTCCACTCTTGCTAAATTAGGTAAAATGAATGAGCGTGGGTCATAATAGTTTTGTTTTAGGTCGCTTGTAGGCTTCTTAAATATGCCCCAGCCCCAAATGGATTCAGCTTAAGGAGGACATGTGCCCGAAGTTTCCGAACTCGCCAAGCGAGCCAAAGAAGCCGCTTTTACACTAGCGTCTCTTCCCACAGCGGTGAAGAACAAAGCCCTGTACTTCATGGCGGACTCGCTGGTTAAAAGACAGGAACCAATCTTACAAGAGAATCAAAAGGATATTGAGGCCGGAAGGGCTAGAAATTTAAGCTCTGCCATGCTTGATAGACTTCTCTTAAATGAATCCCGGATCGAGGGAATGGCCGAAAGCCTGAGAGACGTGGCTTCCCTCCCTGATCCCGTGGGCGAAGTGGTTAAAGGCTGGCGATTACCGAACGGTCTTCTAATCACACAGGTTAGAACGCCGATGGGAGTGATCGCCATGATCTACGAGGCTCGCCCAAACGTCACCGTCGACGCCGCCGGGCTCTGTCTTAAATCAGGAAACGCCGTTCTTATGCGAGGCGGCTCCGAAGCAATAAATTCCAACATCGCTCTGGCGGAAGTCTTGTCGCAGGCGGCGATCTCCGCGGGAATTCCGGAGGGCGCCATTCAGCTGGTTAAGACGACCGAACACGAAGTGGTCCAAGAAATGCTTAAGCTAAGAGAGTATATTGATCTCGTCATCCCTCGGGGCGGGGAGGGTTTGATCAAAACGGTCGCCGAAAACGCCACCATGCCGGTGATCAAGCATTTTAAGGGAATCTGTCACGTCTACGTCGACGAAATGGCTGATCTTGAGATGGCCGTTCGAATTGTTGATAACGCCAAAACGCAGCGTCCAAGCGTCTGTAACGCGGTAGAAACAGTTCTTGTTCACGCGAAAGTCGCCTCAAAGTATTTGCCCGAGTTAGCCAAAGTGCTCACCGGCAAGGGAGTGGAACTCAGAGGTGACTCCAAAACAAGAAAAGTTTTGCCCCAAGCTAAAGAGGCGACCGAAGAGGATTGGTCCACCGAGTACCTGGACTTAATCCTCTCCATCAAAGTGGTTGAAACTCTCGAAGAAGCAATTGATCACATAAGAACCTACAGCACAGGACTGGCGGAGGCCATAATTACCGAGGATTATACGGCCGCCAGAAAATTCTTGGACGAAGTGGATTCAGCCGCCGTTTATGTTAACGCCTCCACTAGATTGACTGACGGCGCCGAGTTTGGTCTTGGCTCTGAAATTGGGATTACCACGGACAAGGTTTTTCCGAGGGGCCCAATGGGTCTAGAAGCCCTTACCTCCACAAAATACGTCGCCTACGGCACCGGCCAAATCCGTCAGTAACACACGCCCCTTTCTGCCCCAGAAACTATTTTAAGATATCCCTTCGATCGTAAAGCCGGCAAAGATTTCTCTAAAGATTTCTTTCAAAATTTGAATTATAATAAATGGCAAAATAAAAATACGCGAGGAGATTTTTTGCCGCCAAAACTTTTAAAGATTGGGGTGATGGGAGGGACGTTTAACCCTATTCATCACGGCCACCTAATCACTGCCGAAGAAGCTTTTGTCCAGTTTGGACTGGACAAAGTTATTTTCATGCCTACGGGATGGCCGCCACACAAAGAGGATAAAGAAATAATTTCTGCTGAAGATCGCTACCTAATGACGGTGATCGCCACGGCCCCCAATCCCCACTTTACGGTCTCCCGCTTGGAAGTCGATCGTCCGGGCCCCTCCTATTCAATCGACACCATTAAAGCATTACGGGAGATATACGGTCAACCGAGTGAAATCTTCTTTATAACCGGCGCCGATGCCGTTTGGGAAATTTTAACCTGGAAGCAACCGGAAATTTTAACCGAGCTTTGTAATTTTATCGCCGCCACTCGTCCCGGTTATGATCTCGAAAAATTTAAAAAAATGCATCCGGATGGCGAAAAAATCAAAACGCCCAAAGTTTTTTTCATGGAAGTTCCAGCCCTTGCCATCTCATCTACGGATATTAGAAGGAGAGTAAGTGAAGGTCGTCCAATTAGATATCTAGTGCCCGAGGGCGTCGCGAACTATATTTATAAGTATGAATTTTATGCTGAAAAAACCGATTAAGGACGGCTGAAAAGTGGGCTCAAGAACAAGTCGCCGATCTACCTTTGGACCCCGAAGAAAGCAAAGATTACAGAAAAAAAGGGAGAAACAACAAAAAATATCGGCTTATGTTGACTTCCTGGTAGCGCCTATCTTTGGGTTGTTTAAAAACTTGTCCCGGAGGTCAGCCCGCAAAGAGTTAGCCACTTTGGGGCGTAGAGCCTACGTTCTGGTGACGCCTATCTTTAGGTGGTTTAAAAAAATCCTGTCCCGGAGGTCATCCCATAAAGAGTCAACCACTTTGGGGCCTCGAACCGGGGGACTACACGCAAAAAAGAAGAGCCAAAAAATATCAGTTTATAGTCATGTTAGCAGCTTATTAGCGTCTATTGGCTCGCTCGTAACGAGCATCTACTCGATCTACTCCAAGAAGCGAGATTCAGCCCCGGTTGACGTCCGAGGGAAGCACGCCCTAAATAAAAATAGACTTCGAGGCACAACCGTTTTTGCTGGTGTCATCGTGGTACTGCTTCTCGCGCTCTTCTTGAAAAACTTTCTGGGGGCAGATCGCAGGTTAACCGTAAATAACAGAAATAAAGTCGTTGTTAAACCGGCAGTTTACTATCACGGTGGGGAAAATACTTACCTCATTCTTGAGAAAGAAACGAAAGATGTCATGATTATGTCCTATAAACCTTTAAAAAAGCGGATAAAGACGATTTTTATCGCCAAAGAGACTTTTACCCAGATCCCAGACTACGGTTTCGGAGAGATTTCGGAGGCGGTTGATTTAGGTATGCCGGATACTCTAGCGACGATAAAAAATCTTCTGGGATTAGATGTAAGTAACTATTTAATTACAAAAACCGGTGACCTAAAAAATTTAGGTACGCCTAATCTTTTCGACAAAGCCTTTACCGAAGCGACTATGAGCAATTTGAGCGACAAAGAACGCCTAAAAATTGCCGAGGAGCTGGCAAAAATTGAACCCCAAAGAATAGATGTTTTTCCATTACCGGTGAAATCAATCGCCGTTCATCAAGAGGCTTACTTAGAGCCGCAAACCGAGAAAGTCGAAGAGCTAGTCAAGAGTATTTGGGGAGATTCCGAAACGCAGGTGAAAGTGATGATTTTGAACGGCTCCGGTCAGCCGGGAGTGGGCGAGAGACTAGCCAAGAAGCTCGCGGACGAAGGATTTGAGGTAAGAGATATTAGAAACGCCGAGAGTTTTAATTACAATGAGACCCGGATTCTTATGTACCGGCAAAAGAAGGCCGCCGTCGAAATCAGGGATTTGTTGGGAGTGGGTGTGCTAGTGGACGCGGGAATTTCGTCGAATATCGCAGATATAACGATTGTGGTGGGCCGAGACTACGCCGAGAATCAGTGATAACGGGGGAAACTGGAGGTGAGAGTTTGCTTGACTCAGGAGTGCTAGTCAAGCTGGCCGCAAAGGCAGCCGCGGAAAAAAAAGCTCAGGATATTCTAATTTTAGACGTAGCCAACCTTTTGGTTATTACCAACTATTTTTTGATTTGTAGCGGGAAGACGAGCCGTCAGGTCAAGACCATTTCTCAGTTTATTCAGGAGAAGCTGGACGAACAAAAAACCAAGCCTATGGGCCGAGAGGGAGAAGACAAAGGCAAATGGGTTCTTTTAGACTATGGTGACGTGGTTATCCACGTTTTTACCGAGGAGGAAAGAAACTATTACGAATTGGAGCGCCTCTGGAGAGACGCTCCCCGAGTTGAGTGGCAGGAATGACCGCCTTGAACTCCTGAGCAAAATATCTTTTTGCCACATTCACTCGCTCCAACTTGTGCGACTTTGCCTCATGATTCTTGAACGTTAGAAGCAAACCAGGGTGGCAGCAATTGACAATCTCTGATTGTCTCCCTGAACTTGTTTCAGGGTCTCAACAGATTTTTCCCTATGCTTCTCA
>DATBWY010000177.1:0-5983 GCA_036514555.1 Candidatus Subteraquimicrobiales bacterium | reverse complement strand
GGTGGTTTGGTCCATGACATGACACCAATGGCACCAAACGGCGCTGATTGAAAGAAGAATGGGCCTCCCCTCGGTGTCCGCCAAATGGAAGGTGTCTTTATCCCAAGAGTGCCACTTGATTTTATCTTCCATCGCCACTCCTTTAGGCCTTCCTTCGAACCGTTTCCCGCTACCATTTTAAATCTTTGGGCCCGCAAATCCTAGAAAAAAATGAGCGATTTCAGATGTATGGATAACACTCAAGTAAGCGGCTCCGGTAGCCACTTCTTGCCCCAGACAGCCATGCTGTCAATAACCATTTTCAAGTCCTTTCCCTTGCGGGTCAATGAGTACTCAACCCTCAAAGGAACTTCAGGGTAGACGTCTCTTTTAACAATTCCGCAATCCTTTAGCTCATCGAGCCGCCGCGAAAGCATCTTGGGGCTCACTCCTCCTAGAGATTTCTGAAGTTCTCCAAAACGCTTCTTGCCCTTTATGAGATCTCTAATTATTAGAGCCGTCCATCTTTTGCCCAAAAGCTCCCAGGCCCGGTGGACCGGACAACCCCTTTCAACCATCGCCTAACTCCCTAACGGGTCTTAAATCCCTCTTTGCCTCTTAATCTTTCCAAGCCTATAATAACTTAAATATATTTACTTGACAAATTTGTCCGTTACTACTAAAATGCAACTTACTATAAAAAAGATAGTCAAGGAGGTTTAAACTTTGAATCTAGAATTATTCCTCTTTGGCTCACGTTTTTAGAAAGGGGTAGTTATGGAAAACAAAATCGCCGAGGATATTTACTGGGTGGGTTTGTACTTTCCGGATATTCAGGCTTCGGTCAACAGTTTTTTGGTCCGCGATGAAAAGACAGCGCTGATTGACGCCGGAGCGCCGGCTACGTCCCAGGGAATCATCTCCAATATCAAAACAATTATTGACCCCAAGGAAATTGATTATATCATTCTCACCCATAACGACCTGGACCACGCGGGCGGTTTGAAGGACATCCTTTCGGTGGCGCCTCAGGCGCAGGTGGTAGCTTCGGAGCTTGAGGGGAGAATGATTGGAATGTGGGGCCTCACCGTTCAGCCAAAAATCGTTAAAGACGGAGAGCGGCTTACTTTGGGCAAACACACCTTGCGCTTTGTTGCCACCCCTTATGTAGAAACTCCCGGGGCCATGGTCGCTTTTGAGGAAAAGGAAGGCATCCTTTTTTCGGCTGATCTTTTGGGGGCGGCGATACCTCAATGGACTCTTTTTGCTCATGACAACTTGACGGAACCGCTAAGGCAGTATCAGGCCTGGAAGCTTGATAACTCTAGCCGCGCTCAGGAAGCCCTGCTAAAGGTCAAAGACTTGCCCATAAATATCGTTGCTCCCAGCCACGGACTGATGATAAAAGAAGGGATCAAAAACTACATTGAAACATTAGCCAGGTAATGATCATGGCTATGCCCAAGGGTTTAGGGATAAATCCTAAATCTGAAATCCTAAGCACTAAACAATGACAAATGCCTGCCCTGAGCGAAGTCGAAGGGTTCAAAAATCTAAATTTTCAAAACTAGTTTTTGATTTAAGGTATTGGGGTTTTGGTTTTGTTCAGGATCTTGGGCTTGCGATTTGTTTGGGATTTGGGAATTGGGATTTAGCAAACCCTGATTCTTGTCTAATCACCATTTAATGAGCGGGGAGGTGGAAAAAGTGCTAAGAAAGAGATATCTGCTTCGGAAGGTTGCTCACTGTAGCTATTGCGATGAGGGAGGCTGTAATCTTTAGTCCTGGGCATGACGTTAAACTGCTCTTCTTGCGTCTTAACCATGTCTTTGGCAACACCCTGCTGCCTTACTTTCGTTATAGGACGGCTCCGCTCTGTGAGCACCCAGCTCGCGATGCGATTCCCGATGTCCCTAAGATTTTTATCCGCCCACCGCCTCTCTCAGTGTTTCATGTAAAAACGAAAGCTGCGCTTTGTACACCGCCCACTGACCCGACCCCGAAGGCGAGTTAGCCCTTGAAGCCTCGGCAACCGGGATTGAGGTCGGCGAAAACCATAATCTTGACGGGAACAATTTTTTGTTTTATTTTTGTTAATAACTTGTATGATTTTTCATTCAAAACATTCGGAGGGTAGGTTCGTGAAACACGGCAAATTTTACGGGGTTGGCACTATCGGCGAAAGAGGTCAGATCGTTATCCCCGCCGAAGCCCGAGAGGCCTTTAACCTAAACGCCGGGGACAAATTGGTATTTTTTGGTTCGGGTGAACTTCTTTTGACTATCAAAAGAGAGCAGGTCGAGACGTTTCTTTCAAAGATGGCCAAAAAGCTGGACACGGTGAGGAAAGCCCTGACGGAAGAGAGAGGGGATACGGGTGAATAACATAATCGCGGTTGAAAACCTGACTAAGATTTATAATGGCCAAGTCAAAGCGGTGGATAACATCTCCTTTTCGGTAAAGGAAGGGGAGGTTTTCGGCTTTTTGGGCCCAAACGGAGCCGGAAAAACCACCACTATAAAAGTTCTGACCACGCTCTTAAGAAAAACTTCCGGCAAAGCTTTTGTCTCCTCTTATGAAGTAGATCATAATCCGATGGCAATCCGGCGAATCATTGGCTATACGGCCCAAGACATAGAGATAGACGGGGATATGACGGGGAGGGAAAATCTTGTTCTGGCCGGGCGCCTGTACCGTCTTCCCCGTAAAAAAGTTAAGGCAAGGACCGAGGAACTGCTGGAAGTGATGGGGCTGACCGACGCCGCCGGCCGGCTGGCCGGCACTTACTCTGGCGGTATGAGAAAGAGGCTGGATTTAGCCACGGTTTTGGTTCACGAGCCTCAAGTCTTATTTCTGGACGAGCCGACTACCGGCCTTGATCCTCAGAGCCGCTTTGCACTGTGGCAGTATCTTGAAAAAATAAATAAAGAAGGGGCGACAATTTTTTTAACCACCCAATACATGGAGGAAGCCGACCGGCTCTGCCAAAAATTAGCCATTATTGATTTGGGCAAAATTGTGGCCGAAGGGGAACCCAAAAAATTAAAGGCCGAAATTGGAGGGGACACCGTTACTATAGAAATTAAGGGCGAGGTGGAAACAGCTAAGAGCTATCAAGCCAAAGCCCGGGCGGCCCTAGAAAAAGTGACCGATGTTTCGGCGGTAAAGCCCTTAGACGACAACCGGGTGGTCCTTTACGTTAAAAACGGGGGCCTAGTGATCCCTGAGATTATAAGTCTTCTTAACAACTTAAACATCCCCTTGGGGCCGCTTTCTTTTTCCGAGAGCACCCTGGACGATGTTTTCCTGAAGTATACCGGGCGGGAACTTAGGGTTGAGGAAGAAAAAAGGAAAAGTAGGATGCAAAAGATTATGAGGGGGAGGGCCTGAAATGATTCGAGAATCTTACTATCTTTTTGGCCGGGCCCTAAAAAAATTAGCAAGAACGCCGGTGATGATTTTCTTCTCCCTTTTCATGCCCTTGCTCTGGATTCTTCTTTTCAGCCAACTCTTTCGAAGGCTGGCGGATCTCCCGGGTTTTCCTACCCAAAGCTACCTTGATTACTTTACCGCCGGGGTCGTCACGATGACCGTTCTAACTTCCGCCTTCCAGTCGGGAATGGCTATTGTCTTAGACATTGAATCAGGGTTTCTGGATAAACTTTTGGTGGCCCCCGTTCACCGGCTCTCAATCCTTTTAGGAAGACTCTTGACGGACGGTGTCCGCATTATCATTCAAGCCTCTATTATAATAGGGGTGGCTCTTTTGATGGGAGCTCACATCAAAAACGGATTCCTGGGCTATCTTTTAATCCTTTTTATCGCGGCCTCGTTCGGTATTGCCTGGGCGGGAATCTCCAACATTGTGGCGATCGCCACCAAAAACAGCGAGGTTACGATGATGTTGGGGATGCTCCTCACCTTTCCCCTTCTTTTTATGAGTACCGCCCTCATGCCGCTTAGTTTTCAGCCGGACTGGATGGAGCAGGTCTCCAAGTTTAATCCGGCCAGCTATGTGGTGGACGGCATCAGGAGTTTAATGATCGCGAACTACGACTGGAGCCTGATTGGTAAGGCTTTCTTGGTCGTTGGAATTGTGGCTTTCTTCAGTCTCAGTGGCTCCGTCGTGATGCTTCGGCACCTTAGAAAGTGAGACAGTTGAGGGCTAAGGGTTAAGAAAGATAGGGCTGCAAGTTGCAGGCTCCAGGTCGCAAGTCGCAGGCTGGAAAATCCGGGACAGTTCAGAATCCAAATAAGACCCAAGGTTAAAGCACGAGGCCTAAGGCAGTTTTGGAAATTAAAAATTCAAAGTGAAAAATGAAAAATTTATGAGAAAAATCGAAGAACCTCAGATAAAAATCAAAAATGTAGTGGCAGAGCTTGCTCTGCTCCAGGCGAGTAAACTCACCCAACACAAAAAAACATTTTCATTTTGAATTGGCAGTTTTTGGGATTTGGTAGAGGGATGCGGGGTTAAAAGTTCAGAGGGGGAAAGCATGACGTGGGACGCTATTCCAAGCGATGAAGCGGTTAAGAAAGCGGCCGAAGCCGTTAAGGATCGGGCTATCCGGGTAATAACCGTAGACAAGCGGACCGACGCCCTTCACAAATTAGAGGAAATAATTCCCGGGGACGCCGAAGTGATGACGGCCTCCTCGACAACCCTTCAGGAAATTGGCTTTATTGACCTTTTAAAATCCGGTAAACACCCCTGGCGAAACTTAAAAGAGGAGTTGCTCTCGGAAACAGACCCCCTCAAACAACTGGAGCTGCGGCAAAAAAGCGTAACCGCCCAATATTTCCTGGGAAGCGTCCACGCCGTCGCCCAAACCGGAGAAATTGTGGTTGCCAGCGCTTCCGGAAGTCAGGTTCCGGCTTACGCTTATTCCAGCCCGAATGTCATTTGGGTTATTGGCGTCCAAAAAATTGTCCCCACCCTCAAGGAAGCGATAACCCGGGTTCGAGAATACGTTCTTCCCCTGGAAGATGCCCGAATGAAAAGAGAGGGTTTCCCCGGCAGCATGATTGGGAAGCTTTTAATATTAGAGCGCGAAATGATGCCCGGCCGGATAACAGCGGTTTTTGTTCGAGAAAAACTCGGGTTTTAGTAATAGATTACAGGGAGAGCAAGGATTACAGGGATTGCAAGGAGAGCAAGGATTTAACTTCGTTTCTTCGGAGACTTACGGCTCCAAAATGGGACAAGAAGTCTAAGGCCACGAAGCGTAATTTTTCAAACACTAAGGCAGCAGGTTAAAAATGCCAAAACTAAAAGTGGGGGACGAGGCACCCGATTTTGAGGCCAAACTTTCAACCGGCGACACCTTTAGACTAAGCGACTATCATGGCAAGCGGAGGGTGATTCTCTATTTTTACCCCAGGGACTTTACGCCCGGATGCACCCGGGAAGCCTGTTCTTTTCGCGACTATGCTCCGGCCATCCAAAAATTGGAAGCCGAAATCATCGGGGTAAGCCTCGATTCCGAACAGTCTCACCAAAAATTCATCGAGGCCCACCGCTTAAACTTTCCCCTCATAAGTGACAAGGCCAAAAAGGTGAGCCGGGCCTACGGAGTGTTAAGACTCGGGGGATATCTTTTCGATAGACGCATAACCTTCGTTATCGATAAGCGAGGCCTTATTTCTCACATCATCCACAGCGAGACAAACATCGACCGGCACCTTGAAGGAGCGATAGCGGCCCTTAAACAGTTAGAAAAAAGGGGCCAGGGTTAGTCTCTTTTTAAAGGTGAACTAAGGTGAATTGCCTTTTTGATATCATTAGTTATAAGCTAGACATGGTTCGCTGTAGTTGTTCTGATTTATCAGGCAAATTAGCCGCGCAGTTGCGGGGCGACTGCAATTTCGGTCCATGGTTTTAGCGGGCAATCCCGTAAATCAATCTCGTAATCGCGTCTGATGCAGCATTATTTAAAAATCTTGCCTTAAAAACAGCTAAAAAGAGGCTGCCGGAAGCGCTGGTTCGGAAAATGACTGAGGCTCT
>DATBWY010000176.1:0-2584 GCA_036514555.1 Candidatus Subteraquimicrobiales bacterium | reverse complement strand
CCATGTTTTGCTATTTTGTCAGCCGTTTTGACACCCTCTGGGAGCGACAATACTTCATAAATCTTAAGGTGTGAGTCTCGGAGGTAAGCTTTGAGATCAGAGGCCGCTTCTCCGAAAAGAATAACTGCCTTAGTCTTCTCTATTATCTCATTAGCCAGGAGTTTAAGATCATTGCCTTTATTCCGGCCTCCCGCGAGTAAAATCAACGGATCTCCCAGGGCTCTCATCGCCTTTATTGCGGCGTCAGGGTTGGTAGCTTTGGAATCGTTATAATAGTCGATTCCCCTTATTTTTTTGACAAACTCCAACCGGTGCGGTAGCCCTTTAAACTCAATTATGCTTTTTTTTAGGGACTCCAAAGGGATACCGGCTAAAATTGAGACCGCGCACGCCGCTAAAACATTGTCTATATTATGATCTCCGCGCAATGTTAGTTCGGAAACGTTCAGCAGAAAGATTTTTTTTCTTGAGAAAAATATTTTGCCATCACTGGCAAAAACCCCTTCTTTTAAGGGATTTTTTTTGCTAAAAGGGAAAACCCGGCTATCTATTTGTGGAATTATCCTTTGAACCGCGGGATCATCCAGGTTAACGACGGCGAAATCAGCTCCTTTTTGGTTACGAAAAAGGTTGGTTTTAGTGGTAACATAATCATCAAAATCCCGGTGCCAATCTAGGTGGTCAGGGGTGATATTCAAAAGTACGCTAATCCAAGGGCGAAAGCGAACGATGTTTTTGAGCTGGAAGCTGCTTAGTTCGACAATTAGAAGCTCGTCCTTTTTAGTTTTTTCCACCGCTTTGACCAAGGGCAAACCAACGTTACCGGCAACAACTGCATTTAGACCCGCATCCTGAAAAATCTTCCCCAGCAGAAGAGTGGTGGTGGTTTTTCCGTTGGTGCCCGTTATTCCGATTATTTTGTTTTCTGTGAGACGGAAAGCCATCTCGATCTCACTCCAGATAGGAATCCGCTTTCGGCGCGCCTCTTCAAGAAGGTCTAGATAGTTGGGAACCCCAGGGCTAACCACTATTAGCTCTTGACCCTCTAGATCCGAGAGAAGATGCTTCCCGAGCTTTACGGAAATATCCCGAAGTTTTAAAATTTGAGCTCGCTTTCGAAGAGCAGAGCTCTGGCCCGAATCAACCACCTCAACTTCGGCTCCCATCTTTTTCAACCGGTTTACCGCCGCAAATCCGCTATCTCCCAGACCTACCACTAAAACTTTTTTATTTTTAAATTCCAGGTCAGACCACATAACATCCTCTACGTGCGTGAAATGCACATTCGCCTTAAATGATAATGCCGGAGCCACCCGATTTATGAAAAATGAAGGTTTGGATTCTGAACGGTCACGGATTTTCGAGCCTGCGACTTGCGAATTGGAGGCACTAACAAGTGCCGCCTATCCATGGATTATGTAAATTTGCAAAAGTACTGTTGAATCTAAATCAATTTTTTTGGCCTTAGGTTGTCGAAGAGAGGCGGCTTTTTTACCCCTTCAACAAAGGTGTAAAGTAGAGAATAAAGCCCGCTCCCGCCAGCATTCCAGCCACAATCCAGAATCTGATCATTATTTTTGTCTCAGACCATCCTTTTATTTCAAAGTGATGGTGGATGGGAGCCATTTTAAATACTCTCTTTTTAAACCACTTAAATGAAGTCACTTGAATGATTACCGAAAGGGTTTCGATAACGTAAATCCCTCCGATCAAAAGCAGGAGAAGCTCGGTTTTGGTCAAGATTGCTAGAGCGGCAATCGCTCCCCCTAATCCCAAAGAACCGGTGTCCCCCATAAAAATATCCGCTGGATGAGAGTTATACCACAAAAAGCCGACGCAAGCCCCGCCTACGGCGCTGCTAAAAATGGCTAAATCTAATAAATCTTGCTTAAAAGCGATGCCGGCGTAGGCTAACATCACAATGGCGACAGTACCCGCTGCTAGACCATCAAGACCATCGGTTAGGTTGACGCTGTTGACCGTCGCGGTCAGGATGGCAAATAAAAAAATCAGATACAACCAGGGAATTTCGAAATGACGCGGGCCCAGAGAAAAAGAAAGGGCCGCTTTACCAAAAGGAAGCTTGAGATCGAAGAAAGGCACGGCTACATCGGGCGAAAGCTTAAAATAGTTCACGGCCACAAATCCCAAGATAAAAGCCATTAAGAGCTCTAGTATTATTTTGGTCCGGGCTCTTAGGCCGAGTGATCTTTCCTTGCTCGTCTTAGAAAAGTCATCCCAAAAACCTACCAAACCGCAGCCCAACGCAGTGATAAGTGCCATTGTGCTCCATTCCGCTGGCTTCCCTAAAACTAGGACCGAAAGGGTTACAACAAAGAGCACCAACAACCCACCCATGGTCGGAGTCCCTTGTTTCGGCAGGTGCTCCTGAGGCCCGTCGGCCCGGATAATCTGTCCCACCCCCCGTAATTTTAAGAATTTGATCCAGAGAGGTGTAAAAGCAGCCGTCGCCACCATCGCCAAAACCGCCGCTAAAAAAACCTGAAAAGTGGGGAAACGGGCCAGAACCTCAATCATGTAACTCCCTCTTTTCAAAACCGTCCAAAGCTTTTTCCAGCTTGAG
>DATBWY010000175.1:0-4257 GCA_036514555.1 Candidatus Subteraquimicrobiales bacterium | reverse complement strand
CCAAGAAAAAAAAGAGGAAGCCCTTCTGGATTTGGAAAGTTATCCCGTCCGACCGGAGGCGGTTGCCTTTTTCTCGGAAAAGATTGCTCGGCGCTATTTGGCCGTTCCGCTTCGGTTTGAGGGGCAAAGTTTGGTGGTAGCCTTAGCTGACCCCAGTGACGTCTTAACGCTCGATAACTTAAGGGTTCTCACCGGCCGGGAGATAATTCCGGTTGGTGCTTTGAAAAGTTCTATTGAAACCGCCATAAACCGTTTGTATAGAAAGACTGAAATCATTGAGGAAGAAGTAGGGAAGGTTGTCGAAGGCGAAGAAGATCAAATCGAAAGCGAAGACCTAGTAGTTGCGGAAGAAGCGCCCGTAATCAAGCTGGCCCACTTGATTATTGGTCAAGCTATAAGGGATAGCGCCAGTGATATCCATCTCGAACCTCAAGAGAAGGACCTGAGAGTACGATATCGTATCGATGGAATTCTTCAGGAGATAATGAACGTCCCTAAGCGGATTCAAGCCGCCCTTATCTCCCGTTTTAAGATAATGGCTTCGATGGATGTGGCGGAGCGAAGAAAACCTCAGGATGGGCACTGTGATTTGATCGTTGGAGGAAGAGCTTTTGATTTTAGAGTGGCAACGCTCCCAACAATTTATGGTGAACGTGTCGTTTTGCGAGTGCTTGAAAAGGAAAGCATCCTGATGGACTTGAATGATTTGGGTTTTCTCTCCGAAACGTTAGAGAGGTTTAAGTTGGCATTTAACCGCCCCCACGGGACAATTTTAGTTACCGGTCCTACCGGAAGTGGAAAATCAACCACTCTTTATGCCACGCTGAATGTTCTCAATACGTCTGAAAAAAATATTGTGACCATTGAGGACCCAGTGGAGTACCGCCTTCCCGGAATTAATCAGATCCAGGTAAATAATAAGATCAACCTAACATTTTCCAAGGGACTTAGAGCAACGTTACGAGCTGACCCCGATATTGTGATGGTAGGGGAGATAAGAGATAGAGAGACGGCCCAAATCGCGGTCGAGGCCGCTCTAACAGGGCACTTAGTATTTTCAACTCTTCACACCAACGACGCCCCTTCCACCATTATCAGGTTGACCGAGATGGGCATTGAGCCCTTTCTGATCTCCTCGGCTCTAACTTCCATTCAGGCCCAAAGATTAGCAAGGCGCCTGTGCGAGCGCTGTAAGCAACCGAAAATCCCTCCACTTGAGCTCATAGAAGAGTTTAAGATTAAAGACGGCTCCAACCCTCTTTATTTTCCTAAAGGTTGTAGCTCTTGTAACAATACCGGATACAAAGGAAGAGTAGGAATTTATGAGGTTATGTTGATGAGCGAACGGATCCGGCAGCTTGCCGTAGAGAGGGCTTCCAGTGAAGAGATAAAGAGGGTGGCAAAGGCTGAAGGAATGAAAACGCTCTTCGAAGATGGGGTGGGAAAAGTTGAGCTAGGATTAACCTCTTTAGAAGAGATAATGCGGGTTATTGCCTAACCTCATTTAGTTCAGGTTTACTGCTCAAAAATTTAAAATTGTAATTTTACTATGCTTCTTGTCAACCTGAAGCCCCCATCACAAAAACAGTTTTAATTTTAGATTCCTGCTCCGCATACGATCCGGCTTATAACTCCTTAACCCTTGGCGCGAGCCGCGGAAGGTGAACCAAACAATCAAATCCAAAGTTTGAACTTAACTTACTACCAGCGCGATTTAACCCAAGTTTTGAAGTAAAATCCCCAATTAAAGGGGATTTTTTTATTAAACCCAACTTTTGCTTTGGCTCAAGCACCAAAGGCCGTGAAGTCCACTAAAATCGCGGCTAACGGGGTTAAAGTTTCCTGCTTAAGTTACCGATACCTATTATCAGATGTGAGCCAAAGGAGAAAAATGGAGCTGACCGATTTTTTAATCGAGGTTATTCAGAGAGGGGGCTCAGATCTTCATTTAACGGTAGGAGTGCCTCCGACAATGAGATGTGACGGGGATTTGATCCCGTTGGATTATCCCAAGCTTACACCCAAGGATACCAAAGAATTGATATTTAGCATCATGACCGAAGAACAAAGGGAAAAACTTGAGGATTCTTGGGAATATGATTTTGCCTACTCACTGCCCGGTAAAGCCCGTTTTAGAGTCAACGCTTTTTTTCAGCGAAACAGTTTAAGCGCTGCCTTTAGACTGATCCCAGTGGATATCAAAAGCTTGGTCGAGCTTAATTTGCCGCCATTGATCGCAGAATTTTGCCGGAAGCCTAGGGGTTTGGTTTTGATAACAGGTCCAACCGGATCCGGAAAAAGTACTACCTTAGCCAGCATGATAAACATAATTAATGAGGAAAGGAGCGAGCACATTATTACCATCGAAGATCCGATTGAGTATCTTCACCGCCACAAGAAATCTGTAGTTAACCAGCGAGAAGTTGACTCGGATACCAGGTCTTTTGGCCAGGCCCTAAAGTATACCTTACGCCAGGATCCGGATGTAATCCTCATCGGTGAGATGCGAGACACGGAGACGACCGCCATTGCTTTAACAGCGGCCGAAACCGGCCACCTTGTTTTGGCTTCGTTACACACTCAAGATTCGCCGCAGACTATCGATCGAATTGTAGATGTTTTTCCCTCACACCAGCAGCAACAAATAAGGGTGCAGCTCGCTGGAACGCTTCAGGGGATTATTTGCCAACAACTTCTGCCAAGCATTGGAGGGCAGGGAAGGATAGCGGCCGCGGAGGTAATGGTTTGTACCCCGGCAATCCGTAACATGATTCGGGAAATGAAAACCCATCAAATTTACAACGCCATAGAGACTGGGCAAAAACACGGCATGCAAACTATGGACCAAGCCCTAGCCGATATGGTGAAACGAGGTTTAGTAAGCCGGGCGACCGCTATGGAGCGAGCAATTGATCAGGGAAATCTTAAACGGTATTTATATGAGGTTGCTTGAAAAACCAAGGTATAAAGGAAAAGGAAACAATGGCTACTGCATACACCTATAAAGTCAAGGACAGAACGGGAAAAATAGTCACTGGGGCACTCGAAGGAGGAGATGAGAGAGCCGTAATTACCAAACTCAGGCAACAAGGTTACGTCATCCTTAATTTACGAGAAAAAAATAAAACAGGCATTCATATGGAACTTTCGTTGCCATTTTTGACAAAAAGAGTCAAGACCAAAGATTTGACCATTTTTAGCCGACAATTTGCCACCATGATTAATTCTGGTCTATCTCTTACGAGATCCCTCGGAATACTTGCCGAACAAACCAAGAATTCCTATTTTTCTCAAGTAATTACCCAAGTAGGAGAAGACGTTCAAGCCGGGCAACCTCTCTCCGATGCTTTCGCGAGGCACACTCGGGCGTTCCCCCAGCTTTACGTCACAATGGTTAGGGCGGGTGAGACCGGAGGAGTGCTGGACACTGTCTTATTGCGGGTTGCGGAACACTTTGAGAGCGAGGCCCAACTCAAAGGGAAGATCAAGTCGGCGGCAGCTTATCCAGCAGCCGTATTTTCCTTTACGGTGCTTATTGCTTTTGCCATGATCACCTTTATTGTTCCCATGTTCGTGAAAATGTTTGAGAGTTTTGACGCTGAGCTTCCCCTTCCCACCCGCGTACTGCTTAAGCTAAGCACGTCAATTCGGGGTTACTGGTGGCTTTATTTGCTCATCTTTGCGGGGTCAGTTTATGGATTTCGTCGCTTTAAGAAACTGGATCAAGGTAGGTTGGTAGTAGACCAGATGAAACTGAGACTTCCCGTTTTTGGGATGCTTTTCAGGAAGATAGCTATTAGCAGGTTTAGCCGCACCCTCGGAACCCTAATCGCTACTGGTGTCTCAGTGCTACAAGCTCTAGAGATAGTCGCGGAGACATCGGGCAATGCTGTCGTCGCCAAAGCCGTTATGAAAAGCCGAAAGAGCATAAAGGAAGGGGAAACTATTGCCAAACCCTTAACTAAAAGTAAGGTTTTTCCGCCGATGGTTACCCAAATGATCGCCGTCGGCGAAGAGACGGGGGCGCTTGAAAAAATGCTTGGCAAGATCGCTGATTTTTACGACTCCGAAGTTTCAGCCACTGTGAACGCCTTAACGTCCCTTATTGAACCGTTGTTGATTATCGTTATGGGCGTGGTAATCGCGGGCATTTTGATATCTCTCTATCTCCCCATGTTTAGTGTGGTTAATCTCATTAAGTAACACATGACCTAAAGTTTTAATTAAATGAGCCGATTTATACTGTGAAAGAGCTTT